>NZ_UQKJ01000034.1 GCF_900541605.1 uncultured Dialister sp.
CCATCCGCGCCGAACACAGCAGCTCGACAAACCGCAATTGGCTTGTCCATGACAAAGACTTGTCCCTGTTGTATAATGAAACAAGAATATCAGTTCGGAGGTGCACCATGGACGGGTGGGAACAGTTGAATGAGAAGCAGAAAGAAGCGGTCGCCAGTACCGAGGGATTCGTGCGGGTCATCGCAGGGGCCGGGTCCGGGAAGACTAGGGCCCTGGCTTACCGGTTTGCGTACCTGGTGAATGAACTGGGTATCCTGCCTGGCCATATTCTCTGTGTCACCTTCACCAATAAGTCCGCCCGGGAAATGGCGCGGCGTATCCACCGCCTCACGGGGGACAATGATACGGGCTATATCAATACGTTCCATGGATTCTGTGTGTCCGTGCTCCAGGAAGACAGCCATGCCGTTTCTTATCCGAAAAATTTTCTCGTCATCGACAATGCGGATATCGATGATATGCTGCAGATGATTTATGAGGAAATGGGTCTCACCCTTCGGGATATGCCCTTCAACAAGGCCCGGGACATGATTGAAATGAAAAAGTGCGTCTGGCAGCCGGAATACTACAAAGATATGATTGCCATGCCCCTGTCCCTGCTTTATGAAAAATACCATAAGGCCCTTACGGTGGAGGATATTATTTTCTACGGCTACCTGTATCAGGAGAAAAAATGCTTTGCCCTGGATTATAATGACCTCATCAAATTTACACTCTATATCTTTGAAAACAACGAAG
Source organism: uncultured Dialister sp. (assembly GCF_900541605.1). Lineage (GTDB taxonomy): Bacteria > Bacillota > Negativicutes > Veillonellales > Dialisteraceae > Dialister. The sequence continues at coordinate 739 of NZ_UQKJ01000034.1, forward strand.
ACATCCGCCTGAAGTGGCAGAAACGGCTGGAGTATATTATGATTGATGAATTTCAGGATATCGATCCTCTCCAGTACAGCCTCATGAAGGTACTCTGCGGCTATCATAAAAACCTGTTCGTCGTGGGGGACCCGGACCAGACCATTTATACATGGCGGGGCGCCGATATTCGGTATCTTTTACATTTCGACAGGGAATTTCCGGATGTGAAGACCATCGTCATGGACGATAACTATCGGTCCACCCCGGAAATTCTGGACGCCGCCAATTCCCTGATCGACAAAAATGAGAACCGCATCCGGAAGAACCTGGTTTCCCACAAAGATCACGGGCCGAAGGTGACCTGCATTCCTTCCGCCAACGGGGAAGAAGAGGCAAAGGCGGTGGTGAAGGAAATCCGGAAACTCCATGAAGGGGGACGGAAATATGGGGATATCGCCCTTCTGTACCGGGCCCATTTCGTGACGAGGAATCTGGAAGAGGCCCTGCTGAAATCGGAGATCCCCTATACCATTTACAGCGGCACCCAGTTCTTTGACCGTATGGAAATCAAAGATGCCCTGTCTTACCTCCGGATGATTGTCTACAAGGATGACATGGCCTTCCGCCGCATCGTGAACCGGCCGAAGCGGAATATCGGTGAGCGGCGTATGGAATTCCTGCAGAAAAAGGCGGAGGAGGATGGCATTACCCTCTATGAGGCGCTGAAACGAAATGTGGAGGATCCCCTGTTCAAGCGGACAAAGGCTTCCGATTTCATAGAGCTCATTGAATATTACGCCAAAAACAGCGAGGGAAAGCCGGTGTCTGAGATTCTCTCTTACATGCTGGACGAGAGTGGCTACGAGCGGATGCTGAGAACCGAGGGCAGCCAGGAGCGGCTGGATAACCTGGCGGAACTGAAGCAGTCCATCTTTGAATATGAAGCGTCGGCGGGGGAGGAAACGAGTATTTCTGATTATCTGGAACATGCGGCCCTTTTCTCCAATGCCGACAGGGAGCCGGGAGAGGACCGGGTGCTGCTCATGACCATTCACACCGCCAAGGGACTGGAATTCCCGGTGGTTTTCCTCTGCGGCATGAATGAAGGAATCTTCCCGTCCCGCCGTACCCGGACGAAGAACGGGATGGAAGAGGAGCGGCGGCTTGCCTTTGTAGCCCTGACCCGGGCAAAGGAGGCACTGTACCTGACGGAAGCGGAAGGGACAAACCTGGATGGTACACCCCGTTTCCCGTCCCGGTTTATCCTGGATATCGACAGGGAATACCTGCGTTTTGACCCGCCGGTGAACGAATCCCTTTTCGAAGCGGGAAAGGCTTACGTAGAACGGACCAGTGCCTACCTGAAAGAGGACAGCGGCATGTCCCATTTTCAAAAGGGGGACCGGGTACGGCACACGGTCTTTGGACCCGGTACCATTGAGTCGGTGGATGAGAAGGCCAATTCTTACCGGATTCGGTTCGATTCCATGGATACGCCAAGGGAAATCGCCTTCCGCGCCCGGCTGACGAAAGTATAGGGAGTGGGTGAACCGTGCTAATTTCAGTTTGACGAGCTGGTGGGGATTGGCGGTTAGCATGTTTGTGTGCAGAGTCACTCGCACGGGGCTGCTAGCTTCTAGCTGTTAGCTGCCAGGAAAGCTGATTCGCCTGCGGCGCTTTTTTCCCCGCCCCGACGTTTCCGCCAGTCATTCGTGCCGTAGGCTGTAGAGCTTTCCTAATTGCTAGAAGCTAGGAGCTAGAAGCCCCCGCATGAATGACTCTATCCATCAGCGTCGAACACAGCAGCTCTACAAACCGCAATTGTCCGAAATCATACTTGGCAGATTGTCCTCCTTGACAAGGAAATCATTCCATGGTATTCTGAATGCACAATTAAGAGAAACACCGGAACTGACGGATATGATGTGGAATGGACCACGTGAACCGGTGATTTCTGATTCGGCCGACCGTCTGGGCAGGGAAACCTGACCAGGCGGTCTTTGCGTCTGTGGTTTCCCTTCATGGTAAGCGTATTGCTTGATGGAGGGATTTTTTATGAAAAAGAAAAATCGCTGGTTTATTGCCCTGGCAGCTGTGGGAATCCACATCTGCATCGGCAGCGTGTATGCATGGAGTGTGCTGACAAAGCCGGTCATGGCAGCCATGGGGATGACCCTTTCGGAGACCACTTGGGCCTTTTCCATTGCCATCCTGTTCCTGGGGATGTCCGCCGGCCTTCTGGGCGGCGTGGTGGAACGGATGGGACCGTCAAAATCCGGCCTTTTATCGGCGGCTTTCTTCGGTACCGGCCTTTTGGGAACGGCCCTGGCCATCCATGTCCATTCGGCCCTTCTCCTCTATATTTTTTATGGAATGATCGGAGGTATCGGCCTTGGCACCGGGTATATCACGCCGGTATCTACCCTGGTGAAATGGTTCCCGGAACACCGGGGTTTTGCGACGGGCCTCGCTATCATGGGATTTGGCTTTGCGGCCCTTGTGGCAGGACCGCTCATGCGGTTTCTTACCGACAATTACGGACTGGTTCCCAATTTCCTCATCCTTGGCATCGCTTATGCCGTCATTATTTCGCTCTCCGCTTCCTATCTCCGTCCGCCGAAGAAGGGAGAAATCCCGGTGATGCTGGACGATGTACTGAAGAGAGAAGCGGAGAAGGGCAATAAGCGTACGGTCCTGGGACCCCAGATGACAAGGAAAGAAGCCATGCATACCTGGAAATGGTACGCTCTCTGGTGGATTTTCTTCACCAATATCACTTGCGGCATCGGGCTTCTGGCGGTGGCATCCCCTATGGCCCAGGAAGTTATCGGTATGACGCCGGTGCAGGCAGCTTCCCTGGTAGGGATCATCGGTATCGTTAATGGGGGCGGACGGATCCTCTGGTCCACCATTTCTGACTGGATCGGCCGGGGCGTGGTGTACATGGTCTTCTTTGCCCTGGAAGTGTGGGCATTCTACCATCTTTCCATTACCACGGAGGGACTCATTTTCCAGGCTCTTGTGCTTCTCATCATCAGCTGCTACGGCGGCGGATTCTCCTGCATGCCGGCTTACCTTTCCGATATTTTCGGCGTGAAGCAGCTGTCTTCTATCCACGGCTCCATCCTCACCGCCTGGGGTATGGCTGGCGTAGCGGGTCCGGCTATTCTGGCATTCATGAAGGAACATACCGGCGGCTATACAGCAACGCTGCACCTTTTCGCTGCCCTGCTGGCCCTGGCATTCCTCATTGCCGCTGTGCTCCGCTGGAGAAATGAAGTGGACAAGAAGAAATGGGCCATGGAAGATGAAAAGAAAACGGCTGTCATGAAGCCGGCAGAAGCAAAGGCTTAAAGACCATTGCGGTTTGACGAGCTACTGTGTTCGGCGCTTATGGGTAGAGTCATTCGCATGGAGCTTCTAGCTCTTGGCTGCTAGCTTCTAGGAAAACTGATTTGCCTGCGGCGCTTCCCATCTGTTGTTTCCGCCAGTCATTCGTGCCGTAGGCTGGCCAGCTTTCCTGGAAGCCAGGAGCTAGCAGCTAGAAGCCTCCGCACGAATGACTTTATCCGTAAGCATCGCCCTAACAGCTCGTCAAACTGAAATATTCCAATTTATGCCAAATAAAAAGAGCAGTGAAATCGTATTCACTGCTCTTTTTTGATTGGTCCATTACTGCTGTGCTTCTTCCAGTTTTTCCAGGAAGAACTTTACATTGTCCGTCAGGTTTGGCCCCTGGGTCTGCAGGGCGCCGCCTACGAGGAAAATGGAATCGGGGCCGTAGACCCGGTACATTTCCTTGAACAGCTGCCATTTCATGCCGCCTGAGGGAATGGGGAATATGGGGCGGAGATACGCCATTTTTTCATTGGTTCCTTCGCAGATTTTCTGGCAGGTGTCCTGGGAGAAGGAGAACCGGCCGCCGAAACTGGTGAAAATGACCGCATCCGCACCGGCCAGGCGGGAAAGCTGGCCATAATAGCAGAAGGGGGAAATGCCGGATTCCTGGGACAGTACCTGGGGACCCGAGAAGCAGGTGTGGAGGAAAATGGGCAGCCCGAATTCCGGATCCCTGGCCAGGTCCCGGATGAGGGTGAAGCCCGTAATGGCAGGAGCCGCCATAATGCCGTCAGCGCCGATTTCTTTGGCCTTGTAGGCCCGGTCCAGGAACTGGAGGCCGTCGGCGGTGCAGTTGGCAATGTACATGCTCTTCTTTCCGGTCTTCTCTTTGGCATCGGCCAGGGCCATGACGCATTGCAGTACTCTCTCTTCAAAGGGAGCATAGGCCTGGTTCATGAGGCTGTGATCATCTTTGATGATGGGGCAGCCACCCAGGGCCAGGTCGTACACCATTTTTCCCAGTTCCTTCGGGGAACGGCCCAGGGGTTTGATGGCGGACATGAGAATAGGTCCCCGGGGAACGCCGCAGAGATCACGGATACCGGTGCGGCCGAAACGGGGACCGGGATAGCTGTCGTACATGGATTCCGGCAGGTCGAAGGACATGAGCTTGATGCCAGGCTGGAGGCTGGTATTTCCGAAAAGCATATTCAGGAGTTCCGCCATTTCACTGCCCACAGCATCGGGATCATAGGAAATGGTGGCGTAGTAGGCACCGGGCTCTGCTTTCTTCAGGTCTTCAATCTGTCCAACAATGGAATCGCCGATGGGAGTGCCCTCTACCAGTTCGTAGGGACATTCCACGGTCTGTTCTACGCAGATGCCGAAGGCCAGTTTCTTCGCTTCTTCGTAATCCGGAGCGGCGATGCGGTAGGTGGCGGTAAAACGGGAAGACTGCTTCAGGTCTTCACTGAGCTCGGCAAAAAGTTCACTTTGGAAAAATGGAATATCTGACAAGGGGATGACTCCTTTCCGGTCACAACATTAAAAGTAAGATAAGCACATGAAACCGGCCTCTTCGAAAGGAGGCTGGCTTTGCAGACAGTTGTATGGTATTATTTTTCGCTTCCATGGGTTTCCCGATAGGGGTTATCCCGATGGGCAGCGGTATCATCGGACAGCCAGTAGAGAGGACGATTTCTTGTTTCCTCAAAAATATGGCCGATGTATTCCCCGAGGATGCCGAGACCCATGAGATTCAGACTTCCAAAGATGGAAATCAGGATGGTCATGGTTGCCCAGCCGGGGACCGCCTGCCCTGTGATGACACAGTACAGCACATGGAGAATGAGGAGGAATCCGGCAAAAGCGGCAAGAAGTCCGATATAAAATGACATGCGCAGGGGAACCGTGGAATTGGTAATAATACCGTCCATGGCAAAGTGGAGCATTTTCTTCATGGAAAATTTGGACACTCCGGCATGACGGGCGGGGGCTTCAAACTCGATGGTGGTCTGTTTGAAGCCGAGGCCTCCTACGATGCCCCGGATAAACCGGCTGTGTTCCCGGAATTTCAGGAATGTATCCAGCGCTTTTCTGTCCATGAGGCGGAAATCGGACCCTCCTGGAACCACTTTTGTGGTGGATATGGAATTGATAACGGCATAATAGCCGGAGGATGTGAGCTTTTTGACAAATCCCGCATCTTCCGTGGCGGTGCGGATGGTCTGGACAATATCGTAGCCTTCCTGCCACTTTTCGATGAGTTTTGGAATCAGGGCCGGTGGGTGCTGCATGTCCCCATCCATGGTGATGACGGCATCGCCTCTGGCAAAGTCCATGCCGCAGGTAATAGCAATCTGGTGGCCGAAGTTCCGGGCGAATGTGAGAGCCCGTACGTGGGGATCGCGGTCCGCCAACTGGTGGATGAGTTCATCGGTCCTGTCCCTGGAACCATCATTGACATAGATGATTTCATAGTCCATGCCAAGAGTGTCCATGACCTTTGTCACTTCATCGTGAAAGAAAACCACGTTTCCTTCTTCATTATATACGGGTGTCACAATCGATATCATATGTATCCTCCACTGAATGGTTTTAAACCACTGTATATTATAACATACCGGGAACAGGGGCGGCGGGAAATGGGACGGGTCCATTTCGGGAAGTGCTCCTGTGTGCTTTATGATATCTTATTGTATGAAAAGCATTCCATGGTTTTTTCAATATCAGATTAAATTTTTATAAACTACGGTGATAAAAGGGAACGCAAGAGATCATTGCGGTGGGCAGCTGGGACGATGCTGATGGATAGAGTCATTCGGGCGGGGGCTACTGGCCGCTGGCTTTCAGGGAAGCTCCACAGCCTGCGGCACGAATGACTGACAGAAATATCGATTGGGAAGCGCCGCAGGCGGACCAGCATTCCTAAGAGTTAACAGCTGGCAGCCCCATGCTGGTGACTCCAACCGTTAGCATCAAAAACCGTCAGCTCGATAAACCGAAATATTACGGCGGGGACATCGACAGTTTTGCCTATTCATGACAAATAAAAAGAGAGGAGGGTTCAGGGGTCCTCCTCTCCTCTTTATTTGTAGGGAGATTGGATATGATTTATAAGGTTTACAAAATTGGATACTTCTTCAGAACTGTGCATCCTGCGGTGGCGGCGGAGGTGGGGTTTCTTCTCCATCGTCGTGACGGGTATTGCCGTTCCTGTCGTGGAATTTGCTGTTATCACCACCTTTCCATTCGCCATGGTGGCGCCGTTCCCCATTGGGACCAAAACGATAGTCCCTGTGGTGATGGTGCCTTTCAGCTTCTTCCAACCGAGGGCAGGAAGAGGAATCTCCATGGTCACCATCCCGTTCGAAGCGATGCTCTTCCCGTTCGTGACGGAAATGACGGTCTCTGTTTTCGCTTTCTCCGTGATATCTATGATGTTCGCTGGGACCATAGGACGGGCGGCCGTCTCTGCCCTCCTGCCGGTACTGCCTGTCCGGTGGGGCCTTTCTCTCCATCCGGGGATTCTGGCCATTCGGACCATCCGGAGGAATGGCTTCATCATCAGGAGCTGCTTCCGGAGTGGCATCGTCGTTGGCAGCCTGGCTTTCCGGATTTACGGCTCTGTGGATAACATGGCCGCCGGCCCGGTCTGCCTCGATGAGGGAGATGCGGTAATCACGGCCCACATTGGAGATAGGACCGGAAGGATCTTTGGCGGAAAGGGAGGCTGCATCAGCGGCGTTTCCCAGGGCTGAGGCACCGGCTGTGAAAGCCAGCAGGACCGCCGCCATCAGTATTTTTTTCTTCAGGTTTCTCATGTATTATTACCTCTTTTGCAGCAATCCGGGACATCCGGAGTGGTCCGGGGTCCCTTACCTCTTACAGGCGATGCCAGTTGTTTCCGTCATCGTCCTGGAAGTTTTTCTTTTCCGGATTTCCTTTGTGCTCATCCTGTTCCCGGGCTTCCGGATGCTGTTCATAGTATTTTTCTTCCCAGGGTTTCAGCTTCTTCTGGCTCTTGGCCTGCTTTTCCTGTTTTGGCTCTTCCCACTTGTTTTTGTCCTTGTGGGACTTGTCTTTCTTTACTTTGGGAGCCTTCTTGTGATCCTTTTTATACTGGGGACGCTGTCCATTGTCATTTTCAAACTGTGGCGGCTGGCCCTGCTGTGCTTCCATTTTTGGCGGCTGGCCATAGTCAGCGGCAGAAACGGAAGAAGAAACAAGGGCGCCTCCCATGAGGGTGAGGGCTGCCAGGGATGCGGTGAGAAGGATGTTCATTTTTTTCATGATAACCTCGATTCTGCAGGGGAATCTCCCTGCACTTTGTTTCATTCTGATAGTATGAATCTATATAAAATCAGCCGAGGGAAATAGATATTTTCTCCGGCGGATAGACCGGAAATGGAATTTCCTGTTTTATTTATCCGAAGGAACAGGAGAGGCCTGCTGGTCGGTATCCCGGGAATTATTGGGAGAGCCCATCATGGGACCCCGGTGGCTTCCATCCATGGGACCGCCGTTTCTCATGGTATCCTGCCGGTTATCCCGGTGGGGCATACGGTCGTCTTCCGAAGGACTGCTCCGGAATTCTTCCTTTCCCTTGTCCTTACTCCGGGCATTGAAGTTTTCCATGATCCGGGGACCATTGTCACTCATCCATCGGTGATAGGAGGGAAGGTCGTTTATCAGGAAAGAGAAAGCGCCCACAACGAGGCAGATAATGGCGAGAACCACACAGAGGATGATCCGCTTCATGAATCCGCACCACCCTTCGTATTGGGGGATTTATCCAGGGCGCCGCGAATGGCACGGCTGCCTTCTTCCGTAATGAAGTAAACGGAGAGGGCTGTAAATATACCAAATCCCGTAATAGAGGCCACGGTGAGGGGACTGAATCTTGGAAGCGGCGGGACGCCGTGGAAGGGAGCAAAGTTCATGGTAAGAAGGGCGATGACGAGGGCTGTGGCTGCCAGGATAACTACGCTGATGATGATGCCTGCAGCAGTGAGGAGGCGGGCGGAAATCCGGACTGTCGTTTCTGCGGCCTCCGGAAGCTTGGGACTTACCTGGGACCAGGCCTTTCCTGCTTCCATGGCGGTATCTTTGGCCAGCATCCGGGCGGTTTCTTTCACCTGGGCGCCCTTTGTCTTTTCATCCACCACCCCCTTCGGACTGGTAGGAGTCGTAAATATCCTTTGGACTGCCCAATTCTTTTGCGATTTCTTCCTCCGAAAGGCCCCCTTTCTTTCCTTCTTCAAAGTGGGATTCATAATCGGAAAGGATTTCATTCACTTCCTCCGTCTTCGCGTTGCGGAAATAGTAACGGAGAAGATCTAAAAATTCTGTTTCATTCATGGATATCGCCTCCTTCGGCCAGTATCTTTTTGACGGCTTTTGTAAATTCCGTCCACTCCTTCAGGGATTCTTTAAATTCCTCCCATCCGGCGTCGGTAATCCGGTAATATTTTCGGGGTGGCCCGTTGTGGGATTCTGCCAGATAGGTATCTACCAGGCCATCTTTCTTGAATCGGTTCAGCAGGGGATAAATGGTACCCTCCGACATTTCAATGTATTTTGAAATGTCCGTGACCAGTTCATAGCCATAGTAGTCTTTCCTTCTCAGCATGGATAGTACCACAATCTCCATAACCCCTTTCTTCAGCTGGATATTCATGGCATGTCCTTTCTTACAAGGATGACAGGTCTTTTTCCTCGAAATGGAATTGAACTTGCGGTCAATTTGTTGTTGCTAACAATATATCACAAAGTACTTTGCAATGCAAGGTACTATTTAAAGTTTTGATGAACTTTTGGGGATTTTGTCAATTTCAGTTTGCAGGGGAGTTTGATGCTTGGATTTTCACTCCCATGAGTACGGTCTTTGTCAAGGGGCTGAATGGTAACGCCTGATGGCGAGGTGGCGCTGTCAGGCGACGGAGGTTGGCTGTTGGAAGCGCCGCAGGCTGAACAACATTATGCCCCCCGGTGCGAAGCACCTGCAACCCGGAGAACGAGCGCAGCGATGTTCACCCATCACCTTTAGCCCCATCCATACGTTCAGCCGCCCGCCAGTTACCAGCGCAACAGTTTGTCAGACAGAAACGGCCCGAAGGATGTATGACTTGCCCTTATCATTGGGCATTCATATGCGAATTCTGCAATTGCGGATATTTCCTGTTGACGGAAAGGCGGATATTGTGTAATATCAAAATCACATTCAAACCAGTACATGCTGTGAACGAGAAGGAAACAGGCAGGAAGCTGCAGAGAGCCGGCGTATGGTGAAAGCCGGTGTAGAAAACCTGTGGACTATCACTCGTGAGCTTCCTGATTGAAGGAATTCAGTAAATCAGGACGGGCGCCCCCGTTACAGGGCAGGCCTTCAGAGTATAATGCAGGGTGGTACCGCGAATTCGCCCCTGTCCCATGGTGGACAGGGGCTTTTCTGTTCCTATCCTTATGCTTTGGCGGCTGAGTGATAAACCAGAGTGGTACCGCGTCAAGCGCCTCTGTCTGAACTTTTCAGGCAGAGGCGCTTTATGGTTTCCGGAGAGTGAGGATTGCACATGTGCTATTCATCAAAGGAGAAATGACTATGAAAAACTGGAAAAACGTGCTGAAAGCGGCGGCCTTTGGCCTCATGATGACAGCGGCCTGTGCAGGACTTGCTGGATGCGGTGGAAAATTGCAGGGAGAAACTTCAGGCAAAACGGCGAAAGTGGGATTTATCAATGGCGTATCCGGCGGGGTGGCTTCCTATGGGCTGGCGGAAAAAGAGGGGCTCGACCTGGCGGTGGAAGAAGTGAACCGGGAAGGCAAAGTTCACATGGAAGTAGAAATGGTGGATACGAAGGGCAACGTGCAGCAGGCGGTGTCGGCAGCACAGAAAATGATTTCCGCCAAGAAGGTTATCGTCATCGGTCCCCTGATTTCCGGAGAATACAAAGCAGTGGGGCCCCTGTTCCAGAAGGCGAAGATTCCTCTCCTCGGCGCAGCGACCACGGCGGAGGGGCTCATGGACATGGGAGACTACATGTTTCGGAACTGTGTGCCGGAGTCTAAAAATATCCCGCAGACCGTAAAGAAGACCCAGGCCCTCCTGGGATATAAAAAGGTGGCAATCCTGTATTCCCACAATAATGAACATCAGGTGTCGGCCTATAAAATCTTTAAAAAGTCACTGGAAGAGGCAGGGGTAGACATCGTAGATACCGAAACTTTTGCGGACAAGGATACCGATTTTTCCGCCCAGCTTACCAGAATCCAGCATACCAATCCGGATGCCGTGGTGGTGGCAGGATACTACCAGGAAGGGGGTCTCATCCTTAAGAAAATGAGGGACATGGGTATGAACCAGCCGGTGCTGGGAGATAATGGCTTCGTATCGCCGGAACTCGTCAAAATTGCGGGACCGGCTGCGGATAATGTGTACGTATCCTCCATGTGGTCCCCAGACAGAAATTCAGAAGCAACCCGGGAATTCGTGAAAAATTTCAGGGCAAAGTATGGACACGAACCGGATAACTTTGCAGCCTGTGCCTATGTGTCCGGAAAGCTGGCAGCCAGGGCCATGGAAAATGCAGGGACCACCACCGATTCCAGGAAGGTACGGGATGCTCTGGCCAATATCAAAAACTTCGAAAGCGCCGTAGGTCCCATGACCTTCAATAACTCCGGGGATCCGGAAGTGGACCTGGTACTTCTCAAAATCGAGAACGGGCAGTACAAGGCGGTGAAAGGATAACGTCTGACGGCCAAGTGGCGGAGGGGGAGGCGGCAGCGCCCAAATACTAAAGCAGGGCCTTATGAAATCGGACTTTGCGAAATAATTAGCGCTTCCTGAGCTTGTCTGAAGTCTGACCGGCTGATGTCTGAAGCTTCCACTACCCGTAACCCTGCAGCCCTTGGCAGGCTCCCTTTCTGGCAATGAAAAACGCCGAACCCTTTTCAGAGTCGGCGTTTTTCATTGCCAGTTACAGCTGCACCGGGAATAGGGCTGTTGAAGAAATGGCCTCTCCGTCAGGGTTCAGGGCCGGGGTGAAGGTCCAGTGGCGGACACAGTCTTCCGCATAGGCGGAAAGAATCTTGAAGTCTCCGCTGGACATGGACGTATTCTCTCCTTTCAGGGCCACCGGCTTTCCGTCTAATTTCCCGCCGGATGTAATGAACGCTTTGACGGATATCAGGGGATGCCCGTTTCGTTCCGCCGCCTGGCGGACAGATTCATCCATGTCCTTCAGGAAGGTTTCTTTTGGTGCTGCCGGTGTGGAAACCATGGCTGAAATAAAGCGGACCGGTACGGAGGCAGCAGAAGTAACTGTCCGGTCTCCCCGCCGGGCCGGTTTGAAATGCCAGGACTCCACAGAGGATGCAGCATACTGGTCCAGAATCAGGGAGGACGAGCTCTGCTCCACTTCCGCATGGGTCACGGTGCCGTCTTCATTGATGGTGATGCGGAGAACGGTGGCGGAAGAGTGGGAAAGAGAAGCCAGTGCCTCATGGACGGCCTCGGTCTGGGGCAGCATTTTGGCGGAGGAAAGGGACGGCGGGATTTCCTCTGCCGCGGTGATCGGCGTACCATCCTTATTCAGGTAAACCCCGTCTTCCGGGAGATCGGCAGCCATGGACAGGCTTCCCAGGGCCAGCAGCAGGGAAAGGGATAAAATAATCTTTTTCATAGGAACTCCTTCTGGAATAATGATAGATATATTTGATGTTTATTATTCTTTCCTTATTGTATCTGAATAGATTAACCTGTGCAACGGGGAGGAATATGTCTCCTGTGGTACAATACCGGTAGAAAATGGACAGAAAAGGGGGATTTCCATGGACGATAAGGATATGGCTATTCTGGAAGAAATTGCGAAAAAAGCGGGGGCTTCAGCGGTGAAGGTGGTGGACGTGGCCACTGTAAAACGGGGTGTCTGGCCCCGGATGAAATGTCAATATGGCTGCGCCCAGTATGGCAGCAACCTCTGCTGTCCACCCTATACTCCGGACATATCCTTTATGGACCGGTTCCTTAGGGAGTACCGGTGGGGCCTTTTGGTGCAGTATCGGCGGTCCATGGCATTGGAAAAGATGAAAGACTGGCAGGAGTTCGACAGAGCACTCAATAATGATCTGCTCAGGGTGCTTTTAAAAATAGAAAAAGGGGCTATGATGAGAAATTATTATAAGGCCTTTGCTCTGAAGGCAGGACGCTGCGGCCTGTGCCCGGTGTGTAACCTGAAGCGCTGTATCCATCCCGAGTCAGCCCGTCCCTCCCTGGAGGCCTGCGGCATCGATGTGCTTGCCCTGGCTGAGGATAACGGTTTTTCTGCCCGCATGTATACGGGGCCGGTGAAGGAAGTGACGGTGTACGGCATGGTGCTGCTGGAATGAATCTTCAGGGAGAGCGGGGTTCAAAAAAGGTTTACCGGGTCAAATGGTTCCAGGGAAGCGCTGATTAAATCGTTGTCAGATTTCATCCTTGGATTTTTATACAATGCGAGGAATAATCCGACGCGAATAGCGAGCTATTTAAGGAGGATTATGACGAAGCAGTGCATAAAAATCCTTATGAAATCTGACTCTGCGAATTAATCAGTGCTTCCCTAGGGAGAGCATGGGGAAGGGAACTCTCGGATGGGCTCCCGGGCTGGCGGAACCATAAACCCCGTGAACGTTATAGACTCTCCGGAATCCTTTGCATCTTTGACGCTTTCATCTTTTTCTTTCCTTTCTGTGCTTTCACTGCCTTTGTTTCCGGGGCTGTTTCCTTTCCTTCCAGGATCCGGAAGCCGTAGTCCAAAAGGGCGGCGCCTTCTGTAAAGCGGGTATCCATATCCCTGGAATGCATGACGATGACGATGAGTTCATGGTTATCCCGAATGGCAGATGCGGCGAGGCAGCCTCCGGCGGCATGGGTGTAGCCGGTCTTGATACCCGTGGTACCAGGATAGGAATACAGCAGTTCATTGGAATTTTCACAATGGAAATTATAGAGGGGCCTTTCGTAGTGGATTTCCTTATATTTCGTGGAAACGATGCGGCGGAATGTCCTGTTTTCCATGGCATACCGGGCGAGACGGGCCATGTCTTCGGCGGTGGAATAATGATTTTCATCGGGCATGCCATTGGCATTGACAAAATGGGTATGGTCCATGCCGATTTCCTTTGCCTTTGCGTTCATGTCCTCCGCAAAGGCCGGAAGGCTGCCGGCCAGGTTTTCTGCGATGGCTGTGGCGGCACCGTTATCGGAAATCATCATCATCTGGTTCCGAAGGTTGTCCAGGGTAATCCACTCTCCGCCGTTCAGGGCGGTAGATTCCACGTCAGCTGCATTAGCGCTGACGCTGATGGTTTTATAGGGATTTCCCTTTTCGATGGACAGGATGCAGGTCATGATTTTTGTCATACTGGCGGGGTATTCCTTTTTTGTGCCATTCTTTTCATAGAGAATGGTCCCGTCTTTTTCATCCATAATCACCGCCGCATCCGCCGTGATTTCCGGCGGCGCCGCTTCAACGGAACAGGCCGCATACAGGGCGGCTGTCAAAGTACAGAGCAGTAATTTCAGTTTCATAGAGACCTCCAAAGGAAAATATCCCGGCATTTGCCGGGATTTGCATTTATTTGTCTACGCCATAGAGATTCAGCAGGACGCATCCCACGATGATGAGGAACACGGCTATCATGCCGATGGTGGTCAGCTTTTCTCCGAAGAAATGCCAGGAAATGAAGGTGGTGGCGAGAATTCCCACGGCGCTCCATGTGGCATAGGCCAGGGCCAGGTTCAGGGAATTCAGGGCCCGGGAGAAGGAAAAGAAACTGAGACCGTAGGATCCAAGACATAAAATCGTGGGGATGAGGACCGTAAAGCCATGGGACATTTTGAGAAATGTGGTGCCCGAGAGTTCCATGCCGATGGCAAAGAACATGAGAAGATAGGGAAGCATACAGAGCTCCTTTATGAAATGGCGGACCGAAAAAAGGCTGCCGGTGGAAATGATTTACCCATGAAAAAAGGCTGTGAACGGGGTCACAGCCTTTTTCGTTCATCCATTAAAGGAATATGTACTTCAGTATGAAGATCACCGTGAGGATCATCATGAGAATGCTGACCTTATCCTTCCGTCCGGTGAGGATATTGATCAGGGTATAGGTGATGGTGCCGAAGGAAATGCCTTCTGCAATGCTGTAGGCAAAGGGCATGGCGATGATGGTGAAATAGCAGGGAATGGCTTCCCGGGGATCATTGAATTCGATGCCCGTGACAGCGGTGAACATGAGGAATCCCACGATAATGAGGGCCGGTGCCGTAGCAAAGGCAGGAATGGCCATGAAAATGGGGGAAAGGAACATGGACAGGAGGAAGAGCACCGCCACGGTAACGGCAGTCAGCCCTGTGCGGCCGCCTTCAGAAACGCCGGATGCACTTTCTACGTAGGTGGTGGTGGTGGAAACGCCGAGCACCGCGCCAACGGAGGTAGCTACGGCATCCGCCATAAGAGCGCCCTTGATATGGGGCAGTTTGTTGTTTTCATCCAGCATATTGGCTTTGGAGGAAACGCCGATCAGGGTGCCGATGGTATCGAAAATATCGACGAACAGGAATGCCAGGAGAACCACTACGAAGTTGAAAGTTCCAATCTGGGAGAAATCCAGTTTCATGAAAATAGGAGCGATGCTCTTTGGTTCGAAAGCAGCGGCGCCACCGGAAAAGTTGGGGAGCGTGCTGAAAGCGCCTACGGAAGGATCCGGTACATAGAGACCGGTCACTTCGCAGAGAACACCAAGGATCCAGGTGAAGAGGATGCCCCAGAGGATATTACCCCGGACTTTCCGTACCATAAGGATGGCGGTGAAGAGGACGCCGATGATGGCCAGCACCACGGTGATGCCGGTGGTATGGAATGTGCCGGCAGCCATGGCCTGCTTGAAGGAGAACAGGGAAATTTTGGTGGCCGGATTGGCAACGATGATCTGGGCACTGCCGAGGCCGATAAAGGCGATGAAGAGGCCGATGCCGGCGGATACGGCCTTTTTCAGGTTAAGAGGAATGGCATTGAATATGGCCTCTCGCACATTGGTGAGGGAGAGGATAATGAAAATAATCCCTTCTACGAATACGGCGGCCAGGGCCATTTCCCAGGAATAGCCCATCTGTTTCACTACGGTGAAAGCAAAGAAGGCGTTAAGCCCCATTCCCGGTGCCAGGGCAAAGGGGTAGTTGGCAAAAATGGCCATGAACATGGTCCCCAGGAAACCGGCCAGGGCTGTGGCGGTGAGGACGGCGCCCTTGTCCATGCCGGTGGTGCTCATGATGGTGGGGTTCACGGCGAGAATATAGGCCATGGTCATGAAGGTGGTAATTCCGGCCATGATTTCGGTCCTCACGTTGGTCTTATTCTCGGAAAGGTGGAAAATCCTTTCCAGAAGACCTGCATTGTTTTCCATGAATAAACTCCTTTCACATTGGAAAAGCATCTCTGGGAAAGCCCAAAGATTCGTTATTTACCCTATTATTATATGATTTTTAATATAGGGAATCAATGAATTTTACCGATGAAGGCTATAAAAATATGACATTCTTCCATGAGGAAATGGAAGGGGACGGATGTGGTACAATGAAATGGAATATTTCAGTTTGTCGAGCTGTTGGGCGGCGCTGATGGATAGAGTCATTCG
>NZ_UQKJ01000035.1 GCF_900541605.1 uncultured Dialister sp.
GTAAACCTCCCCTCTTTAGAGGGGAGGGGGACCGCGTCAGCGGTGGTGGGGTGTCCTGATAGATGGGGCATAAGGGTGGTGGGTGCTACGCACCGGGAACGTGATGTAAAATGGCGTCTTCGCCGCAGGATGGATGCCGCAAAGCGGCGGACTCTCTGTAAGCGATAAGCTGACAGCTGTAAGCCTCTAAGTGGCTGAGGTTTGACGGTTGTTTGCAGAAGGAAGAAAATCCTCCTGATGCCAGGTCCCTGTTATGCTTCGGATATTTCACAATCTTTTATCTGTTGTATTTTATTTCAGATAATTAATTGATTTCCATTTATTCCTGTTTGTGGTATAGTAGGTTTGAATTTATTCTTGTTTACTAGTATAGGATAGGTTTTTTACTACCAATCAGGGGAAGGAATTTTACATCATGCATGGTAAAAAAGCAAAAAAGGTCATGGCGGCCCTGGCGGTTTCTCTTTGCATCGGTACAGCCTTGTTTGCCGGTGGATGTGGTACATCTACCCAGACGAAGTCCGCAGCGGTATCTGTGAAGGCGATGAAGGTGCTGCAGCAGGATACGGCGGTTACTCACGATTATTCGGGTCAGGTGAAGTCTACGGATGCCGTTATTATTAAGCCGAAGGTGTCCGGATCTATTACGGAAAAGTATTTCAAGAGCGGCCAGTTCGTTTCGGAGGGGACTCCTCTATACAAGCTTGATGACCGGCAGTATGAGTCTGAAGTGCTTTCTGCCCGGTCCAATGTGGATAAGGCCCGTACGACGCTGAATAATTCCATGATTGACCTGGGCCGTTACCAGAAGCTGGCCTCTACAGGAGCTATTGCGGAACAGACCCTGACCACCCAGGAGGCGACGGTGGCTTCGAACCAGTCCAGCTATGACGATGCCCAGGCCCTTCTGAAGAAGGCGGAAGAGAACCTGGATGATACGGTGATCCGTGCACCGATTTCCGGCCGCCTTTCTGTGGATGATGTGGCTGTGGGTACCTATGCGGCTGCCGGTAATACGGCCCTTGTTTCCATCGGCTCCATCAATCCGATTTACGTGCAGTTCTCTGTCAGTGAAAATGAATACCTGAATTTCCGTACCAATGCCGATGAAAAGGAAATGCGGCATGCGGAGCATCATCCGCCGAAGGCAACCCTCACTTTGAGCAACGGCAAGAAGTACGGGGAAGTATCTACGGATTATGTGGCGGACCGCGAACTTTCCGAAAGTACCGGTACCCTCACCATGAAGGCTATTTTCAATAATGAAGACGGTGTTCTCCTGCCGGGTATGTTTGCCCGGGTGACCCTGGAAGGGCAGACCATGAAAAATGCGATCCTTGTGCCCCAGCGGGCGGTACAGCAGGTACTGAACAAGTCCTTTGTCATTGTGGTAGGTCCGGACAATAAGTCCGTTTCCAAAGTCGTGACGCTGGGGGATCAGGTCGGGAGCTACTATATCGTCACCAATGGCCTGACGGCTGATGACAATGTGGTGGTAGAAGGTCTGACAAACCTGAAAGAGGGACAGCAGCTTTCTGTAACGGAAACGACACCGGAAGAGCTGGGACTTTCCACAACCACTGCTGATTCTTCAGCGTCTGCATCCACCTCCACGGTTTCCACGTCTTCCTCTGCAACATAAGGAGGCCGGTATGTCAAAATTCTTTATCAGACGGCCTATCTTTGCTATCGTTATATCCATCATCATTGTTATTTTGGGGGCTGTTTCCCTGCTGTCCCTTCCGATAGCCCAGTATCCCCAGATTTCACCGCCCACTATCAGTTTGAGCGCCAATTACACCGGCGCCAATGCGGCGATTGTGAACCAGACGGTGGCCCAGGTCATTGAAGAGGACCTGAACGGGGTGGAGAATATGTCCTACATGTCTTCCTCCTCCAGTAACGATGGTTCCTACAGTCTTTCCATTGTATTTGACCTGTCCAGTGACGGTGATATGGATTCCGTCAATGTCCAGAACGATGCGAACCTGGCCAAAAACAGTCTGCCCAGCGAAGTACAGACTACGGGCCTTACGGTGAGAAAATCGTCGGGGGACATGGTGCTCATGGCCAATCTGTATTCACCGAACGGCACCTATGACGAGGCATTTCTTAAAAACTATGCGGATATTTACCTCCTCGACAAGATCCAGCGAATCGATGGGGTAGGCAATGTAAATACCTTCGGGTCCAGCTATGCCATGCGGGTATGGCTGAATCCGGATAAGCTGGCCGAAAGAAATCTGACCGTGGCCGATGTCATTTCCGCCATCAAAGAACAGAACGTGTCTGCTCCGGCCGGTACGATTGGCGCCCAGCCGGCACCGGCTACCCAGGAGAAGCAGTACAGTGCCAAGGTGGAAGGCCGCCTGTCTACACCGGAACAGTTCGGCAATATTATCCTGAAATCTGAATCCAATGGCCAGTTCGTGTACCTGAAGGACGTGGCCAAGATCCAGACGGGCACCCAGAATGAAAGCAGTAACTCCAAGATTAATGGCAAGACCGGTATCGGTTTCGGCGTACAGCTGACTAACGATGCCAACGCCCTGGAGACGGTGAGCCAGGTGAAGAAGGTGCTGGCGGAAGCAAAGGATACATTCCCGCCGGATCTGGATTATTCCATCATCATGGATAATACGAACTTCATTAATGCATCTATCAGTGAAGTGCGGGATACGTTCATTGAATCCCTGCTCCTCGTTATCCTGGTGGTATTTATTTTCCTCCAGAAATGGCGGACCACCCTGATTCCGGTGCTGGCAGTGCCGGTTTCCATTGTCGGTACCTTTGCCAGCTTCATCGTCCTTGATTTCACCATCAATACGCTTACCCTTTTCGCCATGGTACTGGCCATCGGCCTCGTGGTGGATGATGCCATCGTGGTTATTGAAAACGTGGAAGAGCACATGGCCAAAGACGGACTTCCGGCCAAAGAGGCTACGGAAAAGGCTATGCAGGAAGTGCAGGGACCGATTATCGCTACCACCGCCGTGCTGGCGTCCATCTTTATTCCTGTCGCCTTTGTGGGCGGCATGACCGGCGTCCTGTACAAACAGTTCGCTGTGACTATCACCATTTCTGTCGCCATTTCCGCTTTCGTAGCACTGACACTGACACCGGCCCTCTGCGGTCTCTTACTGAAGGCCGATGACAAGGGCATCCAGAAGGGGCCTCTGGGCGCTTTCTTCCGGTGGTTCAACAGGAGCTTTGACTCTTTCCGTGAAAAGTATACCGGCAAGGTGGGCTGGATGGTACACCATCTGAAGTATGCGGCGGTGTTCCTCATCCTTGTGACAGGACTTATGGGTATTTTCTATAAGATGCTGCCATCTACCTTCGTCCCCGATGAAGACCAGGGATTCTTTGCCGTCAGCATTACCATGCCGGAGGGCACTTCCCTGAACCAGACCATTAAGACCGTAGATGCCGTGGCTGATGAGGCGAAGGAACTGAAGGGCGTGAAGAATATCATGACCCACGCCGGCGGCTCTTCTTCCAATTCCGGCAACGTCTATATAGCCCTGGATGACTGGAGCCAGAGAAAGTCTTCTGACCTCAGCGTCAATTCCATTATTGCCAAATTCAACAGCACCGTGGTGCCTAAGCATCCGGAAGCCCAGGTGTCTGCCTTCAATATGCCATCCCTTCCGGGGCTCGGTATGGAAGGGGGCTGGTCCATGCAGCTCCAGGATAATGTGGGTCTTTCGGATACGGAACTGGGGGACGTGGCCAATAAGGTCGTAGCGGCCTGCAACCAGCGTCCGGAACTGGCAGGGGTTCGTACCTCCTATGCCACCAATACACCCAGTGTCCAGTACTCTGTGGACCGTGAGAAAGTCAAGAATCTGGGCATCAGCCTTTCCGACGTATTCACAGCCCTCCAGGCCAACTTCGGCGGGTCCCAGGTCAACGATTTCAACCAGTTCGGCCGGGCTTACAAGGTTATCGTACAGGCCGATACCCAGTACCGTTCCCAGGCGGACAGCCTGAAGTTTATTTCCGTGAAATCTTCTTCTGGCAAGATGGTACCTCTGGATACCATCCTGACCAGTTCCATGACCACCGGCCCCTCCTCCATTACCCGGTTTAACGGTGTAAGGAGCGTGTCCATCCAGGGCAGTGCGGCCAATGGCTACAGCTCCGGCGAAGCTATGCAGGCAGCGGAAGCAGCCGCCAAGAGCGTCATGCCATCCGGATTCACCATCGAATGGTCCGGCCAGAGCCGCGAAGAAAATACGTCTTCCAACTCCACCATGAAGATTCTCGTCATGGCTCTCATCTTTGCCTTCCTTTGCCTGGCAGCTCTCTATGAAAGCTGGTCCATGCCGTTTGCGGTCCTCTTCACCGTGCCTACCGGTATCTTTGGGGCCGTTGTTTCGGAATATGTCATCCGCAAGCTGGGGACCATTCTGGGCGCCGATACCAGCGGGTATATGAACAGTGTGTACATGCAGATCGGCATTATCATGATCATCGGCCTGGCGGCGAAGAACGCCATCCTCATCGTGGAATTTGCGAAGGAACGGGTGGATAAGGGCATGGATCCCATGAAGGCCGTAGTCATTGCATCGAAGCTTCGTCTCCGCCCGATCCTGATGACCGCCTTTACCGCCATCATCGGCTGTCTCCCGCTGGCTACCGCTACCGGTGCCGGCGCCGGTGCCCGCTGCGGCATGGGCGTAGCGGTGGTAGGGGGCATGACATTTGCTACCCTCTGCGGTTTACTCCTGATTCCGGCATTCTACATCATCTCCGAGTACATGGCCCGGTATTTCCGTAAAGTCACGGGATTTAAGGGAATTCATTTCAAGTATAAGATGCTTCGCCGGTAAATCAGTCCTATGGGTGGCTGGCGGCCATGCATGTACATGGGGCTAAGGGTGGCAGGTTGGCAAGCGATAGCGATGCCGACCCACCACCCTTAGCCCCATCCATCCGATTGGGACTAAAATTCAAAATGCCTCTTGACAGGAACCAATTTCGGGATTATGATTATCACAACTTAAGAAACAAACCGTTGAAGCGGAGATAAAAATAGTTGTGCACTCACAGGGAGCCGGGGTATTGAGAAGCCGGCAGGACGCAGATTATTAAATGGACCGCTGAGGGCGCAGTGAAAGGGAAACCGAGTAGCCAGCGACGTAGGGCATACGTCAGTTGCCGGAGATATGTTGGTATCTCGCTAAGAGCAGGGTTCATCCCCTGAAGCAAGGTGGCACCGCGGAATAGATATCCGTCCTTGACAAGTATTTGTCAGGGACGGATTTTTTTATACCTTCCCTGGAGGAGGAAACCATGGATACAATCAGACGATGGCAGGAGGCCCATTTCACCGGACTTTTCTAAAAACAGAAACCATGTACATCCAGGAGGTATACACCATGATTAAAGAAGCAATCCAGAAAATCGTCAGAAAAGGAGATCTCTCCTATAAAGAAGCCTATGATGTGATGAATGAAATCATGAACGGTGAAACCACACCCACCCAGAATGCTGCTTTCCTGGCAGCCCTTTCCACCAAGAGCACCCGGGCGGAAACGATTGATGAAATTTCCGGCTGTGCCGTGGCCATGCGGGAACATGCCACTCCCGTTCCCCATCCGGGAATGAAGGTCCTGGAAATCGTAGGTACCGGCGGTGATCGTTCCAACAGTTTCAATATTTCCACCACCGCCGCCTTCGTGGTGGCAGCGGCCGGCGTGAAGGTAGCCAAACACGGCAACCGGGCTGCTTCTTCCAAGTGCGGTACGGCGGATGTGCAGGAAGCCCTGGGCGCCAATATTAACCAGGATCCGCAGAAAGCACTGGAAATGCTGGAAAAGGTGGGCATGTGCTTCCTCTTCGCCCAGAAGTACCACGCAGCCATGAAGTACGTAGGACCAATCCGGAAGGAACTGGGCTTCCGTACCGTATTCAATATCCTGGGGCCCCTCACAAACCCCGCAAACCCCGATTACTTCCTCCTGGGCGTCTACGATGGATACCTGGTGGAACCGGTGGCCAAGGTGCTCGATAAACTGGGCGTCAAAAATGCGGTGGTTGTCTACGGGGAGGATTGCCTCGATGAAGTTTCTCCCAGCGCTCCCACCCTGGTCTGCGAGCTGAAGGATGGCTATTACTGGACCAGTGAAATCAAGCCGGAAGACTTCGGTCTCACCCGTGGCAGGAAAGAGGAACTGGTAGGCGGCACCCCGGAAGAAAATGCGGAAATCACGAAGGGCATCCTTTCCGGAAAAATCCAGGGGACAAAACGGAACGCGGTGCTCCTCAATGCGGGGCTGGCTCTCTACGCAGCGAAAGCAGCAGAGTCCATGGAAGAGGGCGTAAAGAAAGCGGCCGAACTCATCGACAGCGGCAAAGCCCTGAAAACCATGGAAGCCTACATCAAAGTTTCTAACGAATGACAGGTGCCCCATGATTCTGGATGATATAGCGAAGGAAACGGAAAGACGGCTGAAAGAACTGAAGGGGGAAGGCTATTATGACAGGATCCATGAGAAGGTCCTTCGCTTCGAACCTTCCGGAAGCCACCTTTTCTACCGAAAACTCGCAGCCCCCGGACTTTCCTTCATCTGCGAACTGAAAAAAGCCTCTCCCTCCAAAGGGCTCATCAGTGAGGATTTCCCCTTTGAAGCCATTGCCAGGGAATATGAGGCGGCCGGTGCTTCTGCCATCTCCTGTCTCACGGAGCCGAAATGGTTCAAGGGAGATATCGAATATTTGAGGAAGGTGGCTTCGGAAGTTTCCCTCCCGGTGCTCCGGAAGGATTTTATCATCGACGAATGCCAGATTGAAGAGGCGGCCCTGGCCGGTGCTTCGGCGATTCTCCTCATTGCAGCCATACTGGATGACAGGAAAATCAAAGCCTTTATGAAACTGGCAGGGGATCTGGGGATGGACGTACTGGCAGAAGCCCATGATGAAAGGGAGATGGAGAGGCTTCTTACGGACGGCGCCAGAATCGCAGGTGTCAATAACCGGGACCTCCGGGATTTTACCATAAAGATGGAAAATACGGAAAAACTGGCCAGACTGGTGCCGGAGGATGTACTCCTTGTTTCTGAAAGCGGCATGACGGATAAGGAAAAGGTCCATCGGATGCGGGAAGCCGGAGCCGATGCGGTACTGATCGGAGAAATGCTGATGAAAGCAGGTAACAGGACTGAGCTCCTGCAGGAACTGGTCCATGAGAATTCATAAATAAAGGATGGAAATAGATATGAAAACAAGATTTGGCGAATACGGCGGACAGTATGTACCGGAAGTACTGATGAATGAAGTAAACCGGGTGGCGGAAGCCTTTGAAGAATGCAAGAAGGACAGGGAGTTCCAGGATGAACTCCATCGGCTCTTTGTAAATTATACCGGCCGTCCTTCCATGCTCTATGAAGCGGAAAATATGGAAAAGGACCTGGGAGGCCCCCGCATTTTTCTGAAGCGGGAAGACCTGAACCATACCGGCGCCCACAAGATCAATAACTGCATCGGTCAGGCCCTTCTGGCAAAGCGCATGGGGAAGACAAGGATCATTGCGGAAACCGGCGCCGGCCAGCACGGCGTGGCTGCTGCCACCATTGCCGCCCTCTTCGGCATGGAATGCGAAGTGTTCATGGGCGAAATCGATACGGAACGGCAGGCGCTGAACGTATACCGCATGAAACTGCTGGGCGCTAAAGTCAATGTAGTAAAGACAGGATCCCGGGTCCTGAAGGATGCGGTAAATGCGGCCATGCAGGAATGGAGCCGCCGCTGCGATGATACCCACTATATCATCGGTTCCACCACCGGCCCCGCACCGTTCCCGGAAATGGTCCGTTATTTCCAGAGCTGCATCGGCCGGGAAGCCCGGGCCCAGGTCCTGGAACGGACAGGCCGTCTCCCCACAAAGGTCTACGCCTGCGTAGGCGGCGGTTCTAATGCAGCCGGCACCTTCTATCCTTTCATCCAGGACAGCGGCGTGGAGCTCATCGGCTGTGAAGCCGGCGGCAAGGGTATCGATACTCCTTACCATGCAGCCACCGTCAACCGGGGAAGCCTCGGCGTATTCCATGGTATGAAGTCCCTCTTCTGCCAGGACAAAGATGGAAATATTACGGAAGTATACTCTATTTCCGCCGGCCTCGATTACCCCGGCGTGAGCCCGGAGCATGCCTACCTCAATGATATCGGCCGTGCCCGTTACATTGCCATTACCGATGAAGAAGCGGTGCAGGCCTTCGAATACCTGGCAAAGACCGAAGGCATCATCTGCGCCATCGAATCTGCCCATGCCGTTGCAGGGGCTATGAAAGAAGCCAAAAACATGACAAAAGATGATATTGTCGTCATTACCCTGTCCGGCCGCGGTGATAAAGACGTGGCCGCCATTGCTCGCTACCGCGGTGAAAACCTGCACGACTGAGGAGGAACTACTATGAGCCATATTAATGAAGCATTTAAAAACGGTAAAGCATTGATCGCATTTCTGACCACCGGCGTCCCCTCTGTGGAAGACACGGTGCGGTATGTACTGGACATGGAAAAGGCGGGAGCCACGCTCATCGAACTGGGCGTTCCCTTCTCGGACCCCATTGCCGATGGTCCGGTCATTATGGAAGCGGATGTGAAGGCACTGGCGGGCCATGTGCACCTGCCCCAGGTCATGGAAGCGGTGAAGGAAATCCGGAAACATACTTCCATTCCCATCGTACTCCTGACCTATTACAATCCCGTATTCCGCTATCCGGCGGATAAGTTCTTCCGAGAGGCAAAGGACATCGGCATCGATGGCGTCATCATTCCT
Organism: uncultured Dialister sp.; assembly: GCF_900541605.1. Lineage (GTDB taxonomy): Bacteria > Bacillota > Negativicutes > Veillonellales > Dialisteraceae > Dialister. The sequence goes on from NZ_UQKJ01000035.1 coordinate 8,786, forward strand.
GATATGCCCCATGAAGAACAGCAGGAAATCCGGCCCCTGGCCGATGACAACGGCATAGACATCATCCAGATGGTGGCTCCGACCTCGGAAGCCCGGATCCGGGCTAATGTAAAAGATGCCACAGGCTTTGTATACGTGGTCTCCTCCATGGGTGTCACCGGTATGCGGGGCGACATCAAGACGGACTTGAAGGACATTATCAAAGTGATTAAAGAAACCACCGATACCCCCGTGGCCATCGGCTTCGGTATCCATACACCGGAGCAGGCCCACAATATGGCGGCCCTGGCCGACGGTGTCATCACCGGCAGCGGTGTGGTGGATATCATCAATAAGGAAGGCAGCAAGGCCGATGAAGACCTCATGGTCTACATCGGCGGCCTGAAAAAAGGCATGGAACAGTAAGAAGTATTGGCAAAAGGCCGGGAGAGGATGACTCTTCCGGCTTCTTTGGATTGGATGGAGGTGGTATTGGGGGGATAAGGTATACATCCGACTGCATGGGGCTAAGGGTGGTGGGTGAACATCGCTTCGCTCGTTCACCGGGTTGTGGGCGCTTCGCGCCGGGGGCATAAAGTGGAACAGCGGCTTCGCCGCCGTCGTGTGAAGGATTCCGTATGGACCGCCACAGGCTGCCCTGCCAACAGCCCCTGCTGCGCCAGGGCGTCGCCTTTGCATGCAACCACGCCCCGGTTGGTGAACGCCAGCGATGCCAACCCACCACCTTTAGCCCTATGTATCCTGTTTGGGCAATCAGCTGATCGTGTCGCACATACAACACTGGTATGGAGACCGATATAGCCCGGCCGTTTGTGCTAAAATAAAGAAAACTCACTTTACCACATCAACAGGAGGAACAATGGATCCATTCGTTCATCTTCATACCCATACAGAATACAGCCTTTTTGACGGAACCTGCCGCATCAGGGAACTGGTGTCCCATGTGAAAGAAATGGGGCAGACCGCCATTGCCATCACGGACCACGGCGTCATGTACGGCGCTGTGTACCTGTACAAGGAATGCATGGCCCAGGGAATCAAGCCCATCATCGGCTGCGAAATTTATGTGACCCGGGGGAGCCGTTTTGAGAAGAAAACCGGCGGGGAGAAGGAAAAACTGGCCCATCTCATCCTGCTGGCGGAAAATAATGAGGGCTACCAGAACCTTATCAAAATCTGCTCCAAGGCCTGGACCGAGGGCTATTATTTCAAACCCCGGGCGGACCATGACCTGCTCCGGCAGTACCATAAAGGCCTCATTGCCATGTCTGCCTGCGTGGGAGGAGAACTGCCCCAGGCTATCCTGAACCGGAACATGGATGAAGCCCGGAAGGTGATTGAGTTCTATATCGACACCTTCGGAAAGGATAATTATTTCATCGAGCTCCAGAACCATGGCCTCCCGGAAGAAGCGGCGGTGCGGCCGGTGCTGGCGAAGCTGGCGGAGGAATACGGCCTCGGCCTCGTGGCCACCAACGATTTCCACTATACGAAGAAGGAAGACGCCGGAAGCCAGGAAATCAAGCTCTGTATTTCCACGGGAAAGACCCTGGATGATCCCTACCATTTCCACTTTGCAAACAATGAATTTTACTGCAAGAGCGGCAAGGAAATGGAAGAAATCCTGGGACAGTATCCGGGAGCCATTGAAAATACGAAAAAAATAGCGGACCGCTGCCAGGTGACTCTTACATTCGGGGACCATAAACTTCCTTCCTTTGACGTGCCGGAGGGAGAGACGTCGAAGACCTATCTCCGGAAACTCTGCGAGGCCGCCCTGCCGGAGCGGTATCCCCACCCCACGGGGGAGGAAAAGAAGCGGCTGGACTATGAACTGGGCGTCATTGAGCACATGGGATTTTCCGATTATTTCCTCATCGTCATGGATTTCATCCATTATGCGAAATCCCACGGCATCCCCATCGGACCGGGACGTGGCAGCGCTGCCGGCTCCATCGTGGCGTATCTGCTCCATATTACGGAAATCGATCCGCTCCGGTTTGACCTCCTCTTTGAACGGTTCCTGAACCCCGAGCGTGTGTCCATGCCGGATATTGATACGGATATCTGTTACCGGAGACGGGGGGAAGTCATCGATTACCTGGCCCGGAAATATGGGAAAGACCAGGTGGCCCAGATTATTACCTTCGGTACCCTGGCGGCCCGGGCGGTGATCCGGGACGTGGGCCGGGTCACGAATATGCCCCTCCGGGATGTGGATAAGATCGCCAAGATGGTGCCCGGTGGTCCGGGGGTGACCCTGAAGAAGACACTGGACGGCAGTACGGAATTCCGGCAGCTCTATGAGTCCAATCCCCAGGTCCACAGCCTCATCGACCACTGCCTGGACCTGGAGGGACTTTCCCGGAATTCCGGCACCCATGCGGCGGGGGTGGTGATCTGCTCCAAGCCCGTCGATGATTACGTGCCTATCCAGCTCACCCAGGATGGATTTATCCAGACCCAGTATGAAAAGGACCAGGTTGAACAGCTGGGACTTCTGAAAATGGACCTTCTGGGGCTCCGCAACCTCACGGTCATCCACGACGCCATGAAAATGATCGAAGCCAATCGGGGCATCCATCTGGATATCAATAAAATTCCCACGGAAGATGAAGCTACCTGTAAAATGCTCTGTGAAGGAGACACCATCGGCGTATTCCAGTCAGAGTCTGCCGGCTTTACGTCCCTCCTCATGCAGCTCCATCCGGACCGGTTCGAAGACCTCATCCCCATGGTGGCCCTGTATCGTCCGGGGCCCCTGGGAAGTGGCATGGCAGAAGATTTCATCAAGAGAAAGCACGGGGAAATCCCGGTGGAGTATCCCCATCCTTCCCTGGCGCCTATCCTGAAGGAAACCTACGGCGTCATCCTCTACCAGGAACAGGTCATGCAGATTGCCTCTGTCATGGGGGGCTTCAGCCTGGGCCAGGCAGATATGCTGCGCCGGGCCATGGGGCATAAGGAGCCGGAAATCCTGCAGAAGAACCGGGATACCTTCGTGGAAGGGGCTCTGAAGAACGGAGTGGGCAAGAAGACCGCCAACTATGTCTTTGACCTCATGGTCCACTTTGCGGGATACGGGTTCAATAAATCCCACAGTGTCTGCTACGGCTGGATCGCCTGGCAGACGGCGTACCTGAAGGCCCATTTCCGGGCGGAATTCATGGCGGCCATGATGACCTGCTACAACGGAGACCGGGACAAGGTGAGCCGCTATATTTCCGACACGAAGAAGGGGGGCGTGGAAATCGCGGCGCCTGACGTGAACCTGTCGGAGGCCTATTTCTCGGTAAAGGGCAATAAAATTCTCTTCGGTCTGGACGGCATCCAGAACGTGGGAGAAAATGCGGTGAACGGCATCATTGAGGCCCGCAGGAAGGGGGGACCCTTCAAAAACCTCAGCGATTTCCTGGAACGGGTGGACAGCAAAGGCCTGAACAGCCGGGCCTGCGAAAGCCTCATCCGCTGCGGTGCCCTGGACTCCATGGGAGCCAATCGGTCCCAGCTTCTGGCGGTGCTTCCGGAGGCCCTGAGCCAGGCCCAGTCTGTCCGAAGCGACCGGGCGTCCGGGCAGATGAGCCTTTTCGGAGAGGAAGAAGAGGCACAGGCCCTGGTCTATCCGAACCTCCCGGACATGCCGAAAAGTGAAAAAATCGAATGGGAACGAAAGCTTCTGGGCTTTTATGTCAGCGGCCATCCCCTGGATGCTTATAAAGAGCAGATGGCCCACTGCACGCCTATTTATAAACTTATGGCTGAAAGCAGCCGCTACGATGGGAGAATGGTCACCATCGGCGGCACCGTGACCCGGGTAAAGAGCACCATGACGAAAAAAGGAGCTCCCATGGGCTATGTGACCCTGGAAGATTACGACGGGGACCTGGAGGCCGTGGTATTCCCGTCGGTCTGGGAAAAGGCAAGGCCCCTCCTTGTAGAAGATGGGGCCATTTGCCTCCGGGGACGGGTACAGTCCAATGAAAGGGAAGTCAAAGTGCTGGCGGAGGAAATCATTCCCCTGTCCACGTTCCATAAAACCATCCGCCCGCCGGTGAGCGCCGTTCACCTGTACGTGGACGAACGGCATGAGACAAACATGGTGAGCGATGCCCTGGCACGGATTCTCCTCAAGTACCACGGCCATACGCCGGTATTCCTCCACATGCAGCGGACAGGCCAGGAAATCCGGATGATTCCGAAATTTTACCTGGATTTCTCAGAAGAAGCGGAGGAATCCCTGAAGGGACTCCTGGGCAATGCCTGCGTGGAGGGGAGGAGAAACTGAAAAGAAGAAGCTGTTTCACAGTTTATTAAACTGTTGTCCTGTCGTGATTACGGATAAGGAAATAAGGGAACCGTTGACTGCTCCTGACGCTGAGAATTCGTCAGCACTGCAAATCGGTATGTCAGCCTGCCGTGCCATGCTGTCTGATTTAAGGGGCATGGGAATAAGCTCCCCAATTATCTCAGAATCGTGAATTCCTCTCAAAAATGTGGATATCTCACACATCAGGGACTCATCATAATTTGATGGAATGACACAGGCCATTTGTGAATTATTGCGTGCCGTAAAGGTCATCTGTATGGTATACTGAAACAGAATAAGACTTTCAGAATTCAACCGGTGAAAGTGTACTAAAGGGGGTTATTATGAAGTTCTTAGTTTGTATAAAACAGGTGGTGGACACTTCTAAAATGGAAGTGGACCCGGCCACAGGAAGACTGAAGAGGAATAATGCGAACAGCATCATGAATCCTCTGGACCGCAATGCCTTGGAAGCGGTACTGGCTCTTAAAGATGAAAAAGGCGGCACAGTGACGGTGATTTCCATGGGACCGCCCCAGGCGGGAACAGTCCTGAAAGAAGCTATTTCCATGGGCGCCGATGAAGCGTATCTCGTGACCGACCGGGCCTTCGGCGGTGCCGATACTCTGGCCACCAGCTACACCCTTTCCATGGCTATCCGGAAAATCGGCACCTTTGACCTGATTTTCTGCGGCCAGGAATCCATCGACAGCAATACGGCCCAGATCGGACCGGAAATTGCTGCAACCCTTGGCATTTCCGATGTCAGCGGCGCCATAGACCTGTCCTTTGAAAAGGATGGATTCATTACGGTGACCCGGCAGATGGGGGATGACGAGGAAGTCCTTGACATGAAGCTCCCCGGTGTCATCACCTGCACTGCGGAATTGAACCGTCCCCGGTATCCCAGCATTCGGGGAATTCTCCGCAAGGATGAAGTGGAAATTCATAATATTACATCCCAGGATATGGATGTGGATGCCGGCCGTATCGGCATGAAAGGTTCTCCTACCCAGGTACGCCAGGTGCGTCCGGTGGTGCCTCCGAAAAAAGAAAATCTCCGCATAGAAGGCAAGACAGCCCGGGAAGCGGTGGATGCACTCTTTGGGGCTATGCAGAAATTGAAGCTGGTGTAGGAGGAAATTATGGATTTTTCTGATTATAAAGGAATTTATGTGATCGGTGCCCTGGTGGGGGGCAAACTGCAGCGGGTGACCGGAGAACTGACCGGCGAAGCCCGTCAGCTGGCAGATGCACTGGATGAAGAAGTCCATGTGGTACTGGTGGGAGAAAAGCTCACAGACCGGCCGGAAGACCTGATTTCCCTCGGCGCCGATAAGGTGTATGTACTGACCGATGAAAAGCTTTCCCACTACGATGGAAAGGCTTACCAGAAGGTGCTGGCCTCTTTCTTTGCAGGGAAGAAACCGGATACCATTATCTTTGCAGCCACCCCCTTCGGCAGGGATCTGGCACCCCGTCTGGCAGCGGAACTGGTCTGCGGCGTTACCGCCGATGTGACCGAGCTTTCTGCGGATAAGGAAAAGAAGCTGGTCATCTGGTCCCGTCCGGCCATGGATGGCAATATCATGGCGGACATCGTAAGTCCCCTGTTCCGCCCCCAGGTAGGGACCGTACGGCCGGGCATTTTCAAATACCCGAAGCCCGATACCACAAGAACCGGTGAGGTCATCCCGGTTCCCGTGGCTTTGGAAGATGAGGACTTCGGCACCGTTCTGAAGAAAATCATTCCGGCGGAGAAAGAAGAGAACCCCGTGGAAACGGCCAAGGTCATCGTAGCCGGAGGCCGGGGCTTCCATACGAAGGAAGACTGGGAAAAGGTTCATGAACTGGCAGACCTTTTGGGCGCTGCCGTAGGCTGCAGCCGGCCCATTTCTGAACTGGGCTGGGAACCTCACAGCCGGCAGATCGGCCAGACCGGAAAAGGCGTATCGCCGCGGGTTTATTTTGCCCTGGGCATTTCCGGTGCCATGCAGCATATGTGCGCTGTGAATGCGGATATCATCATCGCAGTCAATAAGGACCCGAAGGCGCCCATCATGGAAATGGCGGACTACGCCATCGTGGCGGACCTGAAAGATTTCATGCCGCTCCTTATCGAGAAAGTCAGACAGTGGAAAGCGGAAAAACAGGCATGACGGCAACCGGGCCTACGGCCTGGGCGGCGTCCTGCGGACAGGGCTCTGCCTGCGGCATGACCGCAGCCCGTTGAAGTCCAATCCATTTGATTGATATAATATATATATACTCATCTACTTTTTCAGGAGGTGAACAGTATGGCAGGAAAAACTACCATATACTACAATCACAATTTCTACTATGATTTCTCCAAAATCATCAGTGCCGATGACCGGGGACTCCAGTTCGGAGACGGCTGCTATGAATGGATCCGCGTATTCCATGGACATCCCTTCGCCCTCTCCTATCATGTGGACCGCCTCTATCGTTCCATGCGGCTCCTGGGCATCCGTCCAGTGACAGCACCCGATGAATTTACGGAAATCGTGGAAGTGGTCATCGAAGAAACCGGCGTCACCGAAGGCTATGTAAAGATCATCGTTACCCGTGGTGAAGGGGACCATGATTTCACCATCCCCTCCAGAAACGCACTTCGCCCGAACGTACTGGTCTATGCCAAACCCATTGACCTGGATGCCATTGCCAAGGTCCAGGACGGCGTAAAATGTGTAACCATGGCAGATGACCGCGGACATCACTGCGATATTCTGTCCCTGAACCAGCTGAATAACATGATGGCCCGGGCAGAAGCGCAGAAGAAAGGCTGCTACGATGCGATTTTCCTGAAGGGAGATCTCCTCACGGAAGCCAGCCATTCCAATGTCTGCATCGTCAAAGCAGGCGTTATCTGGACACCGGCAAAGAATGAATATATGATTCCGGGCATTACCCGTTCCCTCGTCCTGTCCCGGGTAGCTCCGACCGCAGGGGTGACCTCCATTGATGACGGCGCCGATCCCGTACGGCTGACAGACATGATGAATGCGGAAGAAGTATTCCTGACCAATACCCAGGATGGCATCATTCCTGTCCTTTCCATCGATGGAAAGCCTATTGGCGATGGAAAACCGGGTACAGTCACCAGAAAGATCCAGCAGCACTATGCCCATCTCATGACCGATGGTTTGCCGTAATCGGCTATAGGACATGATAAAAAACAGCAGTCTTCGGACTGCTGTTTTTCTTTTGGATAGTGGCTGTCTGACCGGCTTCTCGGGTTGATGGGGCATAAGGGGTGTGGGTCGGACGCCGCTTCGCTGGCCCGACCGGGTTGTGGCTTCAACGCTGCTTCGTACGTTGAAGAGGGGGCATAAGGTAGACTGGCAGCTTCGCCGATATTTGGATAGCCTCCTTCCGTGGGACGAAGGTTAGTTATTGAAAACGCCGCAGTGAACTGGCCCCCTTGTCAAGGACACAATTAAAAGTGTAGTTCGGACTCCATAGGGGGCACATGCTCACGTTACCCTTGAGACTACCACGCATTGGTGCCATTATAGGCGCCTGTGCAGGTTTGCCTC
>NZ_UQKJ01000036.1 GCF_900541605.1 uncultured Dialister sp.
GAGGCAAACCTGCACAGGCGCCTATAATGGCACCAATGCGTGGTAGTCTCAAGGGAAACGTGAGCGTGTGCCCCCCCTATGGGGTCCGAACTACACTTTTAATTGTGTCCTTGACAAGGGGGCCAGTTCAGGTAGCGGCGCATAATTCATATAGCGCCGCAAATTTTAGATATAGTTTATCACTTGTATTGCGTATTATAGTTTGCTGGGAAAGGGTAAAAATATATTCCTTACCTGTTTTACGAGGATTTCCTTCATAAAAGTGAAACAGGAAATAAGCCGGAATAAAAATATTTTCAAAAAGCATCAGCAAAGTAAATTTAAAAATGGCGGCGCTTTTAAACTTTGTGCGCCGCCACCACCACTCCTCATTCCTCATTCCTAACTCCTCATTCCTGACTGTAAAAAGACTGCTTTCGCAGTCTTTTCTCAGGCAAAATGGTCATACAGTTTTCTGACGGACTCGATATCCTTCATCCGGAAAGGAGAGAGGAAATGGGTGAGGGAGCCCACGACACGGTGGCGGGTGAGGAAGTGCCGGGCCTCTTCGATGGTTTCCTTACCGCCATTCTCGAAATATCCCCGTTCCAAAGCATCGATGCGCCCTTTTTCCTCATCGAAATTCTCCCGGTAAATCCCCTGGAGAAGCAGGAGAAAGTCCACTGCCTTCTGCTCTTTCCGGTCCTTCACGTACAGCCGGTTTTCCCAGTCCAGGAACGTGAGCTTGCCGTCCCGAAATGTGATATCCCGAAGCGCCGGGCGGCCGTGAATGATGTCATCCCTGTGCAGGGCGGCCAGGGCAGCACCGGTCTGTTCCAGAATTTCTTCTTTCTCTTCTTCCCTTCGTTTGGAAGTAAGAATATTCTTCAGGGTAGGTCCCCCGTCCAGGGTGACCATGTAGGTCGGTTCCAGCAGTACGATTTTCGGTACCAGTTCCGGGTGCTTTTCCCCGGCAATGGTGATGCGGGCGATTTCATAGTAGAATTCCTTTTCCACCGAATATTTGACCAGCTGGTTCCGGCCATTGCCCAGTTTCCGCTTGATCCAGTATTTCTCTCCGTCCATGGCGAAATCAAGGATCCGGCGGCTCGGGTTTTCCCGGATCACCGCCTCCGCCAGGCGCTGGGTTTTGTATTCATCCATATGTCTGTCCTCACGTAATGTGTATATCAATCAAGCCGTTTATTTTTTATTTAACCTATTGTAACAGAAATGTAAAAACTATGTAAGGGGGAGGGCAAACGTTGGTAGAATTCCCATTTTAGCTGCGAAAGTTCTGGACGATAGCTGGGAATTAGGAATGAGGAATTAGGAATGAGGAATGGTGGTGCGGCGCATCAAATGATATGGCGCCGCGAGTTTGTACGGACCTTCTGATTCTGATGGATAGAATTGCTCCTGCAGGGGTCTCCCGCTTCCAGCTGCTGGCTTCCGGAAAGGCTCAACGGCCTATGGAATAAATAACAGGCGGAAATAACCGTTGGAAAGTACCGCAGGCTGATCAGTTTTCCAAACTGCTGGAGGCTAGAGACTCCGTGCTGATGACACTGCCCGCCAGTATGCTGACCAGCGGCGCAGCCGCGGGACCTCAACTCTCAACTCTCAATTCTCAAATCTTAGCCCCAAGCGGCTGAGTCCTTCCCTCCTTCATCTATGCGTAAAATGGATAAAAAGAGAGGAAATCCATGAAAAACAGATATAAATAAACATATTGCAATTTTTCTGAATCAGTGTATAATTTGGTTAAATCATTTTTCCGTGGGAATTCAGACAAAGCGGAAGTGATGGAGAAATGTATGGGAAACCATACCATACCGGTGGATGATGTATGCTGAAAAATGACAGTCACAGGGCTGTCTGCCGAAGGAGTAACACTATCAGGCGTTCAGGAGAACACGAAACTGCATACGGACACAACTCTGGAGAGTCCCATTCAATTGGGAGCCGAAGGTGTAAAGGGATTTCACCCGTAGAAATCTCGAATCTCTCAGGCAAAAGGACAGGGCTGGCACATGGGTAACTCCCGTGTTTTCTGTTACAAGTAAACGCCAGCATCAGTCCTAGTAAGGCTGAGTGCGGCGGTTTTTTGTTTATAAGAACAAGTACGGGAAACAAGGGAGACATGATTATGGACATGGCGGCAATCAATCAACTTGTAGGTACCATTGACGGGTTCGTATGGGGACCTGTCATGCTTTGCCTTCTCGTGGGCACGGGCATTTATATGACCGTAAGCCTTCATTTTCTCACCTGGCGGAACCTGCCTTACGCATTAAAGAGCGTCTTCTGCCACGATTCCCGGACCACTTCCAAGGGAAGCGGCGACGTATCTCCTTTCTCTGCTCTCATGACAGCATTGGCTGCTACCATCGGTACCGGTAACATCGTCGGCGTGGCAACGGCCATGTTTGCCGGCGGCCCCGGTGCCCTGGTATGGATGTGGCTGTCCGCCTGCTTCGGACTGTCCACGAAATTCTCTGAATGCATGCTGGGCTTCAAGTACCGGGAAGTGAATGCGAAGGGCGAAATGAAAGGCGGCCCCATGTTCACCATGAAGAACGGCTTCAAGAACCATAGAGCCGGTGTCATCATGGGCACACTCTTTGCTTTCTTCGCCGTCATTGCCTCCTTCGGCATCGGCAATATGACCCAGGCGAACTCCATCAGTACTGCCATCAATACCACCTTCGGCGTATCGAACACCGTGGTAGGCGCGGTACTCACCGTTATGACCCTGGCAGTCATCGTAGGCGGCATCACTTCCATTTCCAAAGTTTCTTCCGTTGTAGTTCCTGGCATGGCTGCTTTCTATATCCTCGCCGGCCTGGCCTGCATCGCTATTAACTATGAGAACATTCCTCACGGCCTCTACCTCATCATTATGATGGCCTTTGATCCTTCCGCTGTAGAAGGCGGCGTTGTGGGTACCATTACCGTTTCCGTCATGAATGCGGTTCGTTTCGGCGTAGCCCGCGGCTGCTTCTCCAACGAAGCCGGCCTCGGCTCCGCAGCTATTTCTGCAGCTGCTTCCACCACGGACCGTCCGGCCCGTCAGGGTTACATTTCCATGACCGGTACCTTCATCGATACCATCATCGTATGCTCCATCACCGGCCTCACCATTGCTTCTTCCGGCGTCCTCGGCACACTGGGTGCTGACGGCAAGCCGCTTACCGGTGTAGGTCTTACCATGGCTGCCTTCTCCACCCATCTGGGAACTCTCGGCACCTACATCGTTTCCATCGGCATCATTCTCTTCGCTTACTCCACCATCCTCGGCTGGGAATACAACGGCGAAAAAGCCTGGGAATACCTCTGGGGCACCCATAAGTACAACATCATTTACCGGGTAGTCTTCTCCCTGGTGGTCTTCGTAGGCGCCACCCAGACCCTGGACCTGGTATGGAACCTTTCCGATATTGCCAATGCCCTCATGGCTATCCCGAACCTGATTTCCATCCTCGTTCTTTCCCCGGTTATTAAAGAAGAAGTCTTCTCCTTCCAGAAAGTCATCCAGAAGGAAAAAGCAGCAAAAAAAGCAGTCGCTGCAGAAGCTGCTGATGATTCTGCAAGAATCTGATTTTCCCTTACCTGAAACGGCATCCTCCGGGATGCCGTTTTTGAGTGGGCCTGTTCCCAGCCACATATTTTCCGAGAAACTTTTGACTGCTTAATGAGAAATGAGGAATGAGGAATGGCGGCGCGGTGCATCAAAATGATTGGGCGCCGCAAATGATAAGAATCAGTTAACCGCAGGCGACTGAGGTGGTACATTTGCCGCGAAGCGGCTGGCAATCTCAAGGCCCCATCCGTTCACACGCCGGTCGACCGCACAATCGCCGCAGGATGGATTGCCGCATAGCGGCTGATCAGCTTTCCTGAAAGCTAACAGCTAGCAGCTAGGGAAGCGCTGATTAATTCGCAGAGTCAGATTTTATAAGGATTTTTATGCACTGCTTCGTCATAACTCTCCTTAAATAGCTCGCTATTCGCGTCGAGTTATTCCTCGCATTGCATAAAAATCCAAGAATAAAATCTGACAACGATTTAATCAGTGCTTCCCTAGAAGCTCCACGCGAATGACTCTATCCGCCAGTATGCTAACCAGCGGCTAAGCCGTGGAACCTCAACTCTCAACTCTCAAATCTCAAATCTCAACTCTATCTTTTAGGCTTCTTTCTATTGATAACCAAAATACACCATTTTCATGAATTATAATTCAGACGTTATACTTACCATAATTTATTGATTATTTGATTTTGATATATATAGAATTGTATGGATACTTCAGTAAAACTATTGGTTATTTGCTATGAATATACTATAATAAAATAAACACTTTGGGTGTATTTCAAGGGAGGGCAAGATATGAATCTGTCTGTGCAAATTTTTATTTCCCTGGTCCTGTCCGTGGTTGTGGGACTGGTCCTGGGAGACGGAGCGGCGGCTCCGGTGAAAATGTGGATCGCCCCTATCGGCTCCATCTTTATTAACCTCATCAAAATGATGATTGTCCCCGTCGTTTTCTGTTCCCTGGTGGTAGGCATGACCTCCATGGGGGATATGAAGAAACTGGGACGCATTGGTATCAAGACCCTGTGCCTTTACCTGGTGACAACGGCCATTGCCATCGTCATCGGCTTCGTAGTGGCGGGCTTCATCCATCCCGGTATCGGCATGTCTATGCCCATGGATGCAGCGGCACCGAAGGTGAAAGAAGCGCCCAGCATTATGCAGGTCTTTGTAAACATGGTCCCGGCCAATCCTATCGCTTCCATGGCGAAGGCGGACATCCTGCCGGTCATTATCTTTGCCCTGTTCTGGGGCGCCGGTATCATTGCAGTCGGCGGGAAGCGGGCGGAAATCCAGATTTCCTTCTTTGATTCCTGCGCAGAAGTCTGCTACAAGATCATCGGCATGGTCATGAAGACAGCGCCCATCGGCGTATTCTGCCTCCTCCTTCCGGTGGTGGTCCAGAATGGCCCGAAGGTACTTCTGCCGCTTCTGTCGGTCATCCTCTGCATGGCCATCGGCAGCGTCATCCATGCGGTCTGTGTCTATTCTTCCCTGGCCGGTGTATCTGCCCACATGAGCCCCATTACGTTCTTCCGGGGCATGTCGGAAGCCATGGCCATCGCTTTCACCACCTGCAGCTCCGCCGGCACCCTTCCGGTAAACATGCAGAATGTGCAGACGAAACTGGGCGTGAAACGAGATATCGCTTCCTTCGTACTGCCCCTGGGCGCCACCATCAATATGGATGGCACCGCCCTGTACATGGGCATCTGCTCCCTGTTCATTGCCAATGTCTTTGGTATTGACCTCACGGCCCACCAGATGATGATGATCGTACTCACCGGTACCCTGGCATCCATCGGCACCGCCGGCGTCCCCGGCGCAGGGCTCATCATGCTGGCCATGGTACTCCAGTCCGTAGGCCTTCCTATGGAAGGGCTGGCCCTGGTAGCCGGCATAGACAGGGTGCTCGATATGTTCCGTACCTGCCTCAATATCACCGGCGATGCGGCTGTGGCAGTCACCGTGAATGCTACGGAAAAGGATTGATAAGTATATACTTTTTATCATAAACTAATCATAGAAGGCTATTGTTTATTTCAAAAGGTTAGTTTATAATAACCTTAACTTCATAAGTGGATGATGCATGCGGAAAAAGGCCGGATTCATGGGCCTGCCGAAGGAGTAACACTATCAGGCGTTCGAAAGAACACGAAACTGCATGCGGACAGAACTCTGGAGAGCCCCGGGCCGTTCCCGGGCGCCGAAGGTGCACAGGCAGGGGAATTCCCCGGCTGTAATCTCTCAGGCAAAAGGACAGAGCCGAGCGGTGATTGAAAATCAATGACCGCCGGCTCTGTTTTGTTTTTCAGGGCCGGCGGTTTTTTGGCGGGAAAAGAGGAGAGTCTCTCCTGTCCCGGTTCCAGGGAATGGCTGATGGCTGGAAAGTAAAGAGCTGCATCAGCGATTCCCTGGCAGCCAGGACCATGGCTGTCCTCTTTACCACCTGGTAGAGGATCTTTTGGAGAAGGGAAAAGATCCGGGAAGATGGGAGGAATGTATATGTTAGTAGATGTATTGAATCAGATTGACAGCATCGTATGGGGGCCATGGCTCCTGATTCTGCTGGTGGGCACCGGGGTATACCTGTCCTGCCGGCTGGGATTCCTGCAGGTCATGAAACTGCCGAGGGCTCTGAAACTCATATTCTTTGCCCGGAATAAGGGGGACGGCGATATCGATTCCTTTAAGGCCCTCTGTACGGCACTGGCTGCTACGGTAGGTACCGGTAACATTGTAGGCGTAGCAACGGCCATCAAGCTCGGCGGCCCGGGTGCCCTGTTCTGGATGTGGCTGGCCGCATTCTTCGGCATGGCTACCAAGTTCTCCGAAGGCTGCCTGGCCGTGAAATTCCGGCAGGTAGATGCGGACGGCAACATCGCCGGTGGTCCTATGTACTACATCGAAATGGGGCTCGGCAAGAAATGGAAACCACTGGCTGTGGCCTTTGCTCTCTTCGGTATTATGACCGCCATGCTGGGCAGCGGCACCACCACCCAGATGAATGCCATTACCTCTTCCATCTATGCGGGCTTCGGCGTATCCACCTATATTTCCTGCGCCATCATCACCATTCTTGTGGCCATTATCACCTTCGGCGGACTGCAGTCCATTTCCAAGACCGCTTCTAAAATCGTGCCGGCGATGGCTGTCATTTACTTTGTCGTTACCGTTATTTTCCTTGCACTCAATGCCTCTGAACTGCCCCATGCGATATCGGAAGTGCTGACCGGTGCCTTCAATGGTACCGCCGCAGCCGGCGGCTTTGCAGGAGCCGGCATCATGCTGACTCTCCGGAGCGGCATTGCCCGGGGTCTTTATTCCAATGAATCCGGCCTGGGCTCCGCGCCTATCGTAGCGGCTGCTGCCAAGACCAAGTGGCCGGCGGAACAGGGACTGATTTCCATGACCGGTACCTTCATCGATACCATCATCATCTGCACACTCACCGGACTCACCATTATCGTATCCGGCGTATGGACCGGCACCACCAACGGTGCGGAAATGACACAGGCTGCCTTCGCTACCACCTACGGAAGCCTGGCGCCCTTCATTCTTACCATTTCCCTTACCCTCTTCGCCTTCACCACCATCATCGGCTGGAACTACTACGGTGAACGGTGCTGGGAATACCTCTTCGGTACAAAGACCATTCCCATTTACCGTATCGGCTACATCATCATCCTGGCATCCGCCGTTTTCCTCAAACTGGAAGCCATCTGGTCCCTGGCGGATATCGTGAACGGCCTCATGGCCATCCCGAACCTCATTGCCCTTTTGGGCCTGTCCGGCGTCATCACGGCGGAGACGAAGAAGTACTTCAACCACCTTACCATCCGGGATGCGAAACTGAAAGCCTACAAAGCCCGGAGACTGGCATCGAAGGCCAAGTAAGCCTATAGGGTATATATAGTAAAAATAAATAAAGAGAGCTACCCGTCAAGGATGGCTCTTTTATATGATGGGGTTGGGGCGCTGAAGGATAGAGTCATTCGAGTGGGGCTTCTAGCTTCTAGCTGCTGGCAATCAGGAAAGCCGGTCAGCCGCTGCACAGGAAAGATCGGGGATGAGATCGAGATCAACATATTCCACCGTAATGCGGCCCATATAAACCCGTCATTTCAACCGGTGGTAAGGGGAGGTGTGAATATACCGGCAAAAATCGCTAAAGCATAGAGGAGTGGAGAAATCTTTCTTGCTTTTGGGGACACAGAGGTTTTCAAAGGGAAGAGGGAGAATAAAGAACGAGGCTGAGATTGAGACCGAGGTATTTCACCGCGAAGCGGCAGAAGGAGTCTGCCGTCTGACCGTCTGCCCACCTGATGTCTCCGGATGGACCGACCGCTATTCAGACATGTCTGATTCCCGCCGCAGGCTGATCCACTCAAGGCTATAACTCTAACCATCAGCATGCCAATGCGCCGCAGGCTGGTCAGTTTTCCTGAAAGCTAGCCGCTAATAGCTAAAAGCCCCGCTCGAATGACTCTATCCGCAAGCACAGGAATCTACTATTTCCTTGCCCCCTTCTTCTCTTCCGTGCTATAATTAACAGTATTGTATTTTCATGGATTTCCACCGAGAAAAAGGGGATTTCTATGATATAATGAAAAGTAATATTGGGGAAAACGCAGTGCGTTTCTCCGGAAGCAGGGAGGCGAGCGGTTGGAAAAACATGTCATTATCAGTGTGACCTCGCTGCAGCGGGACGAGAACGGGAAGGACGAGAAAATTTCCCTGGAAACTCCGGGCATTTACGGAGAAGAGGGGGACATGAAGTACGTCACGTACCAGGAAACGAAGCTGGCCGGCATGGAAGGCACCACCACCACCCTTCGCATGTATGGAGACCATGTGAACCTGATCCGGGAAGGAAATTTCCTGCAGAACCAGGAATACCGGATGGGGAAGAAGTCAGTATCCAGGTATGAGACCCCCATGGGCGTCCTGAAAGTCACCGTGGTGACGAGGGAAATCGAAAATTCCATCACCGCCGGGAACGGGCGCATGCGCCTGTCCTACGATGTGGAACTGGAAGGTCTCTTTACCCATTTGAATGAAATTATTGTAGATGTGCGGGAGGATCCGGAGTATTCATGGAAGTCAGAGAAGAACTGAAAGAAATCATTGAAAAAGCAAAGGATGCGGCAGTGGCAGCCGGCGAACTGCCGGAAGGCGACTACGCTCCTGTACAGCGGCTGGAAGTGCCGAAGGAAAAGGAATTCGGCGATTATTCCACCAATGCCGCCATGCAGTGGGCAAGGACAGCCCACAAAGCACCCCGGCAGATTGCTGCGGCCGTGGTGAAACATATTGATACCCCCCTGGTTACCCGTATGGATATTGCGGGCGCCGGATTTATCAATTTCTTCCTGGCCCGGGATACGGTGTACCAGGAACTGAAGAATATCCTGGCCGCTGGTCCTTCCTACGGAGACCTGCCGAAGACACAGAAAGACCGGTTCCTGGTGGAATACGTTTCCGCCAACCCCACCGGGCCCCTCCATATCGGTCATGCCCGGGGAGCCGCCTACGGCTCTGCCCTGGTGAACCTGCTCCGGGCAGCGGGATATGACGTATTCTCCGAATACTACGTGAACGATGCAGGCAACCAGATCGACCACCTGGCAGAATCCATCAACGCCCGGTACCTCCAGCTGAACGGTATCGATGCGGAAATCCCGGAAGATGGCTACCACGGCCAGGACATCATCGACACCGCCCGGCATATCATGGAAAAGGACGGCAAGAAATACCTGGACATGGATGAAAAGGAACGGCTTTCCATTTTCAAGGAACTGGGACTGAAGGAAAAGCTGGCAGCCCTGAAGAAAGACCTCCACGACTTCAACGTGGACTTTGATAACTGGTTCTCCGAAAAATCCCTGTACCCGGACCAGGTAAATGCAGCCCTGAAGGTGCTGAAAGACGAAGACAATATGTATGAAAAGGACGGTGCCCTGTGGCTCCGGACCACGAAGAACGGCGACGACAAGGACCGTGTGGTCATCCGGACCAATGGCGTGCCCACCTACTTCTGCTCCGATATTGCCTACGTAGGCAATAAGATCCGCCGGGGCTACAACAAGCTCATCGATATCTGGGGCGCCGACCATCACGGATACATTATCCGCCTGAAGACGGCCATGAAATTCCTGGGCTACAACCCCGATGATTTCGAAGTCATGCTTCTCCAAATGGTGACCCTCCTCCGGGACGGACAGCCGGTGAAGATGTCCAAGCGTACCGGCCAGGCCGTGACCCTGCGGGAACTTATGGATGAAGTAGGTACCGATGCAGCCCGTTACTTCTTCTGCGCCAGGACCCTGGATTCCCAGATGGACTTCGATATCGATCTGGCAAAGAAACATTCCAATGAAAATCCTGTCTACTACATCCAGTATGCCAATGCCCGTATCCACAGCCTGTTCCGTCAGGCAAAGGAAGCCGGCGTAGCATGGGATGGAAAGTTTGAAAATACCGATTTCACAGCCCTGAAGGAAGAATGCGAACTGGACCTCATCAAAAAGATGGAAAATTACCACCAGCTCGTGGCAGGGGCCGCAGCAGAAAGGGCACCCCAGCGCATTGCGAAATACGCCTATGAACTGGCAGCCCTGTTCCACCATTTCTACAGGGAATGCCGCATCCTCGGCGTAGGGGACAACCTGACCCAGGCAAGACTGGGACTCATCACTGCGGTACAGTACATCCTGGTCCATGCCCTCACCATCCTCGGCATCTCCGCTCCGGAACACATGTGAGGTAGCAGCCATAAGGGCTTGTATGTTATATGACTAAACGGATTTTAATGAGGAATGAGGAATGAAGGTGCGGCGCACAATTCATAGAGCGCCGCGAAATTTAATAATTTTTCAAAGTACTGATTAAGTGATTCTTAAATTGGCAGAAAAATTATTAAATGCATGCTATTCTACGAATTGACGCATCATACGACCATTCCTTGCTCCTGACCAATAGCTATATAGTCTGCCTGAATAATGGAGATATATTTAAGTTTGCGGTGCAATATAATTTGTGCGCCGCACCACCATTCCTCATTCCTAATTCTTGGTTTCATCTATGATTCCTTGTCCAGTAGAGTTCGTAACCAATTTGTTTTGAGAAAGCACTGCAAATGGATACAAAATTGCCGCCATATAATTTGACGCGGCATACCACCATTCCTCATTCCTAATTCCTCATTCCTAATTTTATAAGGAGGTCCCATGACTAAATACATCTTCGTAACCGGCGGCGTTGTTTCTTCCCTGGGCAAAGGCATTACAGCCGCATCCCTCGGCAGACTTCTGAAGAACCGGGGATACAAAGTCACCATCCAGAAATTTGATCCGTACATCAATATCGACCCCGGTACCATGAGTCCTTACCAGCACGGCGAAGTCTTCGTCACCGACGACGGCGCTGAAACGGACCTGGACCTTGGCCACTATGAACGGTTCATCGATGAAAACCTGTCCAAGGCTTCCAACGTCACCACCGGCAAAATTTACCAGTCCGTCATCAATAAGGAAAGAAAAGGCGAATACCTGGGCTCCACCATCCAGGTCATCCCCCATATTACGAATGAAATCAAGGACCGGGTCCTCCGGGTCGGCCGCAACGACAATGCGGATATCGTAATCACCGAAATCGGCGGCACCGTAGGGGATATCGAATCCCTGCCATTCCTGGAAGCCATCCGCCAGGTCAAGAAGGATGTGCCGAATCGGAATGACGTACTCTATATCCACGTCACCCTGGTACCCTACATCGAAGCAGCGGACGAACTGAAGTCCAAGCCCACCCAGCACTCGGTGAAGGAACTCCGTTCCATCGGCATCCAGCCGGACATCATCGTATGCCGTACGGTGAAGGCCCTGCCGGACGACATGAAGAGAAAGATTGCCCTCTTCTGCGATGTGGAACCGGAAGCCGTCATCAATAACCTCACCGCCAGAAGCATTTATGAAGTGCCGCTCCTCCTCCAGGAAGAAGGCCTCGACCGCATCGCCCTGGAAAAACTGGGCCTCGATGACAGCCCCTGCGACATGAAGGACTGGAAAGCCATGGTGAACCGCATCCTCTCCGCTGACAAGGAAGTGGACATCGCCCTGGTGGGCAAGTACGTGGAACTCCACGATGCTTACCTCTCCGTGGTAGAAGCCCTGTCCCATGCAGGCTACGCCTTCGGCACGAAGGTGAAGATCCACTGGATCAATTCGGAAGTACTGGAAGAAGAAAAACCGGACCTCCGGGAAGTCTTCAAAGGCATCGATGGCATCGTAGTACCGGGAGGCTTCGGCTACCGGGGCGTGGAAGGCAAGATCGACACCATCCGCTATGCCCGGACCAACGGCGTCCCCTTCCTGGGACTGTGCCTCGGCATGCAGTGCGCGGTCATCGAATTTGCCCGTGACGTATGCGGCATGAAAGACGCAAACTCCACAGAATTTGATGAAGAAACTCCGTATCCGGTGATCGACCTCATGCCAGACCAGGAAGATGTCACTGAAAAAGGCGGCACCATGCGCCTTGGCATTTACCCCTGCAAACTGGCAGAAGGCTCCAAAGCCCGGGAGCTTTACGGCGGACAGGAAATCGTATACGAACGTCATCGTCATAGATACGAAGTATCCAATGCCCTCCGTCCGGAACTGGAAAAAGCAGGTCTCTCCATCTGCGGCACCAGCCCCGATGGCCGCCTCGTAGAAACCATCGAACTGAAGGATCATCCCTACTTCGAAGCTACCCAGGCCCATCCGGAATTCAAGAGCCGCCCGAACCGTCCGCATCCCCTGTTTGTAGGACTGGTGAAAGCAGCCATTGAACACCATAAGGGATAAGAAAGACAAAAAAGCACCGCTTCGGCGGTGCTTTTATCGTGCTGCTGATGGATAGAGTCATTCGAGCGGGGGCTGCTAGCTGTTAGCTGTTAGCTTTTAGCTGTCAGGAAAGCTCTACAGCCTACGGCACGAATGACTGACGGAAATATCTGGTGGGAAGCGCCGCAGGCTAACCTGCTTTATTAACGCTAGTGTCATCTAAAGCATATTTGTGTTAATGATTGACGTTGACCTGAGCGTTATATAATTTGGTATCTTACCGATTATCGATATTAATTGCTGTAGACTCTGCACCCAAATCGTCATCTCGAGCGGTGGTAAGTACCGTAATGATAGAAAACAGAAAAATCGAAAGTGAGAGAGAGTCGAGAGATCTCTCAGAGAAATGCCTCTAACGGTCTTACAATGCCGACAACGGTTGAAAAGTCCTGTATTCCCAAATATTTGGTGGGAAGCGCCGCAGGCGAATCAGTCTTCCTGACAGCTAACAGCTGGAAGTTAGAAGCCCCATGGGAGTGACTCCAACCATCAGCATACCAATCCGCCGCGAAGCGGCTTAAAGAGCCTGGCATCTGAAGTCTGACCGTTTGACGTCTTCAGCAGAGTGACGCTATCCACCAAAGCGTTCCCCCTTGGAGATGAATGTCCTGCATAGGACATTCAAGTTTGGCATAAATAAGGCGCTTAGCCTGCCCATTAAGGCGCCTTCCTTTTAAGCTAAACGGGGGACGGCCAAAGGCCGGGGGATGGATAGCCGCGAAGCGGCAGAACCTCAATTCTCTTACCTCAAATCTCAATTCTTCCTTTTTGCCGCAGGCTGACCAGCTCAATGCTCAAGGCAAAAGGCTCAAGGCTCGTGACTCTGACCCTTATTCATGCATTTCCGCTAACCCACTCCCACCTGTTTCTGGTGTATAATAAAAGAAATTTCCTTTCATTTTCCTCGAAGGAAGGTGACCTTCATGCACGATGAACAGATGGGAGAGCAGAAAATACAGATTGCGCGGATCCTTTTGGAACGCATGAGCCGCCGGTTCTATCCCCTGGCCTGCCGGAGTTTTACTGACACCGGCAGCACCATAGATGCGGCCCTGTTTGCCCTTTTCCGGAAGAAGGGACTTCCCTTCGCCGAGAGCAGGAAGGTGAGGAACAGCATCGTCCGAAAGTACGTCCATTTCCGGCTGGAGCTGGCATCCCTGGTGGTGAAGGAAGACAGCCGTCAGAACCCCTTCCTCGAAAGCACCATGAAGGATAACCTGGACTTTGACATTACCCGGTCCTTCAGCGAAGAATTCGATGGGGTGCGGAAGGCGCTGCTCCCATTCCGGCCGCCCTTTACTATGACCGGAGCGGAAGTGATCCCTCTCCTGTCCCTCCTTTCCGGGGAAACCGGGACAAATCTTTCTCCCCTGGCCGACGATTTCACAAAGGAAACGAAGGGATACCTGGAAAAGGTGAAAGAAGAAAGCCACCGTTTCATGGAGGCCCTTTCATTCTGTGATCCCCGGTTCCATGACACCACGAAGACAGAGCTGCCCTTCCTTCTGAAGCAGTGCATCTGTGAAAACCTGGGCATGGAGCAGGGAGGTCTGGTGGTGGAAAGCGCCCAGATTCTCATGCCCCTCACAGAAGTGACGCCCTTTATTGCCAGGAAAGAACTGACCCCCGGCGGCGCCCGGTTCTTCTACCATTACCTTCTCTTCCGGGCCCTCATGGTTTCCTTCTTTGCTTCCTATATGTGGCAGGACAGGAAGCTGAAGGATCCGGTGTACCTGGGTATCCTGAAAAGCCGGCCCATGGTGCGGCTCATCCGGGCAGGAAAGGCCATCCATTTCCTGCGGGAGGAAGACCTGCCCCTGTCCCAGCGGCTGTACCTGAAGATGCATATGTTCATGCGGCAGTGGGCCATATTTGACCCGAAAAATGAAAAGGCCTGGTACCGGTACTACCCGAATTTCACCAGCTACATCACAGACCGCATGGAAGATGAGCATTTCGAAGATCGGATCAATGGGCTCCTTGATGAATTCTGCCATACCGATGATTTTGTCCTGTCCGAACGGGACCGGAATTTCCTCATCCAGGAGACCGCAGCCTTCATCAATACATCCTGCCGCACCATGTACTTCGCCTACGGCATCGGCTTCCGGAAGCCGGAAGATTTCATTGCCTCCCAGTGGAAGGAGCACACAAAGAATCCCTTGCTGAAGGGAATGAAGAAAATCTTCGGATTGTGAGAAAGGATAGAACTGCTAATGGGCAGAGTCATTCGTGCGGGGGCTTCTAGCTATTAGCTGTCAGGAAAGCTGGTCAGCCTACGGCACGAATGACTGATGGGAATATCGGAAGGAAAGCGCCGCAGGCGAATCAGTTTTCCTGACAGCTAGCTGCTAGAAGCCAGGAGCCCCATGCGAATGACTCTACACGTCAGCAGCTCTATCCGCGGCGAAGCTGCTGGTCATCTCAAGGTCCCTGCTTTTACATTTTTCCCTTGAAAGGAATTCCCCATGTTTCGTAAACTTCTCTGCCTGTCCCTCGCTTGCTGCTGCCTGGCCTTTGCCGGCTGCGGTGGGGCTCCTGCTTCTTCGTCCGGCAAGGACTATGAACGGATTGTGGTGGTATCTGATCTCCATTATCCCACGAAAGCGACGGCTGAAGATAAACGGCAGGCCATCCTGGACAATAAGGAAAAGGCCCGGCAGGACATAAACGGCTGGAAAGACGTGGACCTCACCGTATTTACGGGGGACATGGTGGCCCAGTACGGCTCCATGGACCAGATGAAGGAAGCCAAAAATTTCATGGATGGCTTCTCAGGGGATAAAGTCTATATCGCCGGCAACCATGAGCTCTTCTATAAGGAAGAACTGAAAAACGGGAAACCCGTCATGGCGGATCCCGCACTCCGGGCGGCCCATGAAGACAATTTCCAGAAAGTCTTCGGTCCTCTCCACAGCACAAAGGAAATGGGGAAGTACTTCCTCATTTTCCTGTCTCCCGAAGATACGAAGGGAAAGTATCCCGTGGAAATGTCGAAAGAAGAACTGGACTGGCTCACAAAGACGCTGAAAGAAAACCAGTCGAAGCCCACCATTATCTTTTACCACGCTCCGCTCTCGGATACCCTCATTCCCTACAACGACAAAGTAGGAAGCCCCCGGAACTTTGCCCAGCCCGCAGGGGCCATTGACCTCCTGCTCCTCACAAATCCCCAGGTGAAACTCTGGGTTTCCGGCCATACCCATACGCCCCCCACGCAGCCGTCCTTCAATAATGAGGTGAACTACTATCACGGAAAAATCCTGGATGTCTACAACCCCACCTGGGACGGCAAACAGGTATGGACCAATTCCATCTATCTCTACAGGGATAAAATCGTCATCAAGACCTGGGACCACAAAAAGGGAGAATGGATGGACAAAATGACGAGGACCATTACGTTGTAGTGGGGATGGGGCATCTGCAGTCTGGCATGTTGCTGGATAGAGTCATTTGTGCGGAGGCTTCTAGCTGCTAGAAAACCCGGTTTGCCTGCGGCGCTTTCCATTAGCTAACCTCCGTCGCCTGCGGCGCCACCTCCTTCCCGAGGAAGGAGGCTTTCAGCAGCTGCGCCGCTACTCCATCTGACACTTACCGAATATCGTCATCTCGAGCGGTGGCAGCATGCTATGTGAACATACGGTTAAAAATCGCTACAGCTTCGATGAGTCGAGAGATCTCTCAGATTAATGACTATGACG
>NZ_UQKJ01000037.1 GCF_900541605.1 uncultured Dialister sp.
ACTATGACGGTCTTACAACTCCGGAGGATATTGGTTCTATCGGAAGCGCCGCCTTTTGAACCACCGAAGCGCCTTTCTTAGCTAATGGGAACGGAAGGGTCCGGTCCACAGGGCATGCCGCATCTAAGGAAGCACTGATTCATTCGCAGAGTCAGATGTAACCGGTGCTTCCCTGGGGGAAAGGCTCAAAATCCTCGCCCATAAACAAACACAGCGCTTCCGGGTCTTATGGTCCACACCCTAAGCCCTGGCCGCAGGCCATAGCCTTGCCGGCAGGCAGAGCCATGACGGAGTCACACTGGACACAGGCCATCGCCGGTTCTAACCAATTTTTTCCTGTCCCCACCTATTCCTACATGGTATAATAATAAGAATCCTCTCGAAAAGGCGGTATGAATAGAATGTTTTCTGCAATGTTGAATTCCCTGGGCATAGACATGGGGTCTTCCCAGGTTCGTATATACCAGCGGGATAAGGTGATCCTGGAAGAAGCGAGCACAGTGGCGGTGGATAATATCAGCGGCCAGGTGCTTGGCTTTGGTACGGAGGCACTGATCCGCTACCATAAGGAACCGGCGAATAATACGCTGGAGTGGCCGGTGAAGAACGGGGTCATCGCCGATTATGACATGACGAAGGATATGCTCCGTTTCTTTATCAATAAAAGCCTTCACCGTTCCGTCAGCCGGCCCAATGTGACAGTGGCTATACCGGTAGAAATCAGCTCCGTCACCAGGCATGCCCTGGTGGATGCCCTGTTCCACGGAGGCGTACAGAGCGTATACCTCATTCCATCGCCCGCAGCAGCGGCCCTGGGAGCGGGGAAAGACCTGAATGTGCCCTCTTCCACCATGTCCCTTGTCATCGGACGGGATGTGTCGGATCTTGGGGTCTATGGCTGCGGCGGCATCGTGGTCCAGGAGGGAATGTCCTTCGGCGGCCACGACATCGATATCGGCATCTGCCGCCATATCCTGGACCGGTACAGTATGATGATCGGCCTTACCCAGGCGGAGAAACTGAAGAGCGAAGTGCTGTCTCTCACATCCAATGACAGCGATCGTTCCTTCACGGTCCGGGGGCGCCGTATCGGTGACGGGGTAGAAGTGGTGGTCGAATTGTCGGCTGATGAGATGAGCACCGTTATGCAGCATATCATGCAGCCCGTGGTTCATCTGATCCGTCAGGCCATGCGCCGGTGCACGCCGGAAATGGCCGATGATTTCCTGAAAAACGGCCTTCTCCTTTCCGGCGGCAGTGCGCTCCTTGACGGCCTCCGGGACTGGCTTTCCCTGGAACTGGGCATCCCGGTGTCCATCCCGGAAAATCCGGGCAGCGTGGTGGCCAGGGGCTGCTATGCGGCCTGCCTGATGGAGAAGGAGCATTCCCTTCTCATTGAAAATGGTAATAAATACTATGGGGGAGCTTCACTTTGATATTCTTCGGTAAGAAAAAGATAGCAAGCATTATCGTACTTTTTGCTTTTATGGGAGCCTGCGGCTGGTTCTGGCGGCACAGGGAATATATTCCCTTCGTGTCCCAGCCTTTGTCCGTGGGGGCCGCTCCCTTTGAATACGGCGTTTCCCGGGCTGCCTGGTTTGGGGAAAACAGCATCGGCATGGTGCAGCAGATTTTCACAAACTGGAAGGACCTGGAAGAACTGAAGAGGGAGAATGAAAGCCTGAAGGCGGAACAGAACCGGTACAGCGAGGTGCTGGCGGAAAATATCCGCCTCCGGAATCTCCTGAAATTCAAGCAGGGCTATACCAGCTACAATATGGTAGGCGCCTCCGTCATCGAACGGGATTACGGCGGCTGGACCCATACCATGGTCATCGACCGGGGCGAAGACAGCGGCATCAAAAAATACATGCCCGTCATTATTCCCTCGGGACTCGTAGGATTTGTGAGCGAAGTCTACATGAATTCCTCCAGGGTGCAGCTCCTTCTGGATCCCCGGACCACGGTGGGCGGCATCGTGCAGCGCCCCGCTTCCCGGGTGGTATCCATGGTATCCGGAAACAGCGGAAATCCCGGTCTCCTTTCCTTTATGTCCCTTCCGAAGGAATCGGATGTGATCAAGGGGGACATCATTGTTACATCGGGCTACGGCGGCGTGTACCCGAAGGGACTCGTCATCGGTACTGTAGAGCAGGTGGATGTGGACTCCGAAGGAGGCACCCAGTCGGCGGAAATCCGGCCGGCTGCGGATTTTGCCCATATGGAAGAGGTCTTTATCATTACAGACCATATCCAGAAGACCAGCCCCGACAGCATTACGGTGAAACCGCCGAAAATCGAACCGCCTATGAATCCGAATAAACAGCAGGCAGGTGACAAATAATGAGTGCCTACAGCCTTCTCCTTTTGAGCGGTGTTATTTTCCTTCTGCAGTCATCGTTTCTGCCCTTCCTTTTTAACGGCATCATGCAGCCGGACCTGTGGCTTACGGTGATTGCCCTGTCCTCCCTGGTGGTGGACCGGAAAACCGCAATCCTTCTGGCGGCCATAGGGGGTCTCCTGCAGGACGTGGTGACCAGTAATTTCTTTGGCCTCCATCTCCTGCCATACCTGGGAATTACCCTTCTTTTCCTGAAATTCGGCAGGGACCGGTATAATAAGCACTGGTATATTTCCCTTCTGGCGGTGCTGCTGGCTTCGGTGATTTACGTGGTCGTATCCAGCATCATCATGGGATGGGCCGGCAGCCGGTATCCCTCTCTCTTTTATTTCGTACATTTGGGCATTCCCCTGGTCCTTATGAATGGAGGATGCTCTCTTGTTCTTCATAACGTGGTTTGGATGTTGAAACAGGAGGAAGAGCCTCGTTGGTAAAGAAACATATTCCTTCCATACTGGAAAAGCTGATGAAGAACCGGGAGGAGTCCCGCTATGCCCGCATGATTTACGTGGCCATGGCGCTGCTCCTGATCCTCGGCGCCCGTCTCCTCTGGATGCAGGTGGTGGAAGGAAATTACTATAAAGAACAGGCCGACGGCAACCGTATCCGGCACCTGCCCCAGCAGGCTGCCCGGGGCGTCATGTATGACAGGAACGGCATTATCATGGCCGGTTCCCGCCCCGCTTACAGCGTCATCATGCCGGTAGAACGGAAGGGAAATACCCTTTCCGACGATGAACTCACCCGGCTCGCAGCGCTTCTGAAAGTGCCGGCGGAGGATATAAAGAAAAAAATCGAAGATAACAAGCTGGCCTTCGGTGCCATTTACCTGGCCAACGATGTGGGCATCGATGTGGCTACCCAGATTGAAGAGAAAAAGGATGATTTCCCGGGCGTTGAAATCGAAGTGGATCCGCTCCGGGTCTATCCCTATGGGGCAGCCGGTGCCCAGGTCCTTGGCTACGTAGGGGAAGCAGGTCCCGATGACCGGGATGCCAATGGCAACCCCTATACCACTGCCACCCTTGTGGGCCGGTCCGGCCTGGAAAGGCAGTACAACCAGTTCCTGGAAGGAAAGAACGGCTCCAAAACCGTGGAAGTCAATGCATCCGGCCAGCCGGTGCGCTATGTGGGAGGCACGGCTTCCGTATCCGGAAACAATGTCCGCCTCACTTTGGATGCCCACCTGCAGCAGGCGGCGGAAGCGGCCATTGAGAAACAGACAAGGGTTCTCGCCCATTCCGGCGTATTTCCTACCGGCGCCTCTGCCGTAGCCATTGACCCCAATACAGGGGCCGTACTGGCCATGGTGAGCTGGCCCAGCTATGACCCGAACCGTTTCAGCAAGGGGATTTCCTCCAAAGACTGGAACGATATCATCAATAACAAGAACCATCCCATGCAGAACCGCACCATTGCGGCCATGTATCCTCCGGGATCCCTGTTCAAGGTCATCACCGGTTCCGCCGCCCTGGAAGCGAAAGTGACCACGCCGGACGAGAGGATTTTCGATAGCGGCAAACACTGGCTCGTAGATAAGAGAAACTCCGAAGGCGAAGCTTTCGGATGGATCGATTTCTACGAAGCCATCGAGAAATCGGATAACGTGTACTTCTATGAAATGGGCCGGCGCACGGGGATCGACCGGATTTCCGCCATGGCCCGGGAGTATGGTCTTGGCAAGCCCACGGGCATTGACCTGGCCGGTGAAGCGGAAGGCAATGTGGCCAGCGAGGAATACAAGAAGAAAGTCTTCAAGCAGGACTGGTACCTCGGGGAAACCATGGACGCCGCCATCGGCCAGAGCTTTACATTGACCACGCCCCTCCAGATGGCCATGGTCTATGCGTCCATCGCCAATGGCGGGTTCCGGTACCAGCCGTACCTGGTAAACCGTATCGATAAGCTGGACGGTACGCCCCTCAAGATTTATTCTCCCGATAAGGTGGGCACCATCCCTGTATCCAAGGCCACCCTGGATGCCATTCATAAGGCCCTGCGCCTCGTTATGACCTCCAATGGTACCGGCGGTGCCATTTTCTCGAATTATCCCATCGCCATGGCCGGCAAGTCCGGTACCGCAGAAACGAACGGCCTTGATAACGGCTGGTTCGTGGCCTACGGTCCCTATGACAAACCGGAAATCGTGGTGCTTTCCATGTTTGAACACAGTGGTTTCGGTTCCGAATCCGCCGCTCCGGTGGTGAAGGAAATCATGGATGCCTGGTTCCATGTGGGGGATTATGCGCCGGGGAAGAACCCGGAAGCAAAGAAGACAAAAGAGGGAGGTAAGACATAATGGCTTCTATCATTGCCACCGCATCCGGCAAGGGCGGGGTGGGGAAGACGCTCCTTACCGCCTCCATGGGCATCGCCCTTGCCCGGCAGGGGAAAAAGGTACTCCTCATTGACGGGGACATGGGCCTCCGGAATATGGACCTGATCCTGGGCCTGGAAAATGACTGCCTCTATAATATCTGCGACCTCGCCGAAGGCCGCTGCTTCATGGAAGACGCCATTCTTCCGGTCATGAAGGGCCTGGATTTCCTGCCCTCTTCCCAGGAGGAGTCCTGGGAGACCGTCTTTCCGGCGGCCATGGACATGGTGCTGGAAGACATCCATAGGCGCTACGATTATATATTCATCGACTGCCCCGCAGGCATGGGAAAAGGCGTGGAGACGGCTTTCCGCATGTCCGGCCGCATCGTGGTGGTGGTGGCGCCGTCCTGGGCATCCAGGAGAAGCGCGGACCACCTGGTCACCATGATTGGGAGAGGGAAGGATTACGCCTTTGTGCTGAACCAGTTCTCTGCCAGCCACAGGGCGTCCCTGTCTTTTGATGATGTGTATGATACGTTGGACCCCGAGCTCTTTGGCGGGGTCATTCCCTATTCCATCCATGCAGACCGGCTGGCCCATGAAGGGGAGCTCACCGATTTCAAAGAAAAGAGCGCCTTCGGGAAATCCCTGTCCTATGTACTCCGGGCGCTTCTGGAGAAAAAAGAATTCCCCCTGTCCCGGTGGGAGAGCTTTCTCACCCTGGGAGACAGGGAAAATGAGAAAGAAACAGCAGGGAAAGCATCTGCCAAAAAGGCGGCTTCTTCCGGCCTCACCTGGCATTCCGGGAGCCGGTCCTACCGCTGGCAGAGGAGGAGATGAAATTTCATGAACCTGATACGTTACTGGCGCCGGATTGATTCGACCCTGCTTCTGACGGTGCTGGGACTGGCGGTGGTGTCCCTTTTGATTATTGCCAGCGCCACCCATGCCAATATACCTGACCATCCGGGCCAGTTTGACTTCGTCCTGAAGCAGGGCATATTCCTGATCGGCGGCCTTATCATTGCCGGCGGTTCCCTCTACTTCGACTACCGGAAGCTGTACCGGTTCGTGCCGGCCCTCTACGTGGTGAATGCCATCATGCTGCTGGTCGTTAAATTTGCGGGAACCAGTGCACTGGGCGCCCAGCGGTGGATCCAGATCGGCCCCTTTACCCTGCAGCCATCGGAATTTGCAAAGCTCATTATGATTATCTGCCTGGCCCGGCTCCTGTCCAACAACAAGACCGGCTACCGCACCTGGAAGAGCCTCATCCCCGTGGCGGGACTCATGGCCCTTCCGACACTTCTCATCTTTATACAGCCGGACCTGGGCACCAGCCTTGTCTTTGCAGCCATCACCTTCGGCATGCTCTATATCTGCGGCCTCAATATGAAACTGGTGAAGCGGGCCCTCATCGGCTTCGTGGTCATTTTCCCGTTCATCTGGTCCTTCGTACTTCACAGCTACCAGAAGATGCGAATCCTGGTACTCTTTAACCCCAGCGTAGACCCCTACGGTTCCGGGTACCACGTAATCCAGTCCAAGATTTCCATCGGAAGCGGCGGCTTCGTGGGGCAGGGCCTCTTTGCAGGCACCCAGAGCCAGCTGAATTTCCTGCCCGAAAACCATACGGACTTCATTTTTTCCGTTATCGGGGAAGAACTGGGATTTATCGGTGCCATCTTCGTGCTGTTCCTGTACTTTGTCCTTCTCTATCGGACCCTCATGATTTCCCGGTCCTCCGGAGATTCCTTCGGCAGCCTTCTGGCCTGCGGCATTTTCTCCATGTGGCTTTTCCAGATTTTCATCAATGTGGGAATGACCCTGGGCATCATGCCGGTAACCGGCATTCCGCTGCCCTTCATGAGTTACGGCGGCAGTGCGCTCCTCATGAACCTTCTCTGCGTAGGACTTTTGATGAATATTTATTTACGCCGTAAAAAGCTGATGTTTGATTAGGAGTAACCATGAACCCTGTAAAAATTGATCCTGTATGGCTGATGCATATCCAGAAGCCCGCCCGGTATATCGGCGGCGAATGGAACAGCGTGGTAAAGGACCATGACAGCGTGGATGTGAAGGTGGCCCTGGCCTTCCCCGATGTCTATGAAGTGGCCATGAGCCACCTGGGCCTGAAGATTATCTATTCCGTCCTGAACAGCCGGGATGACACCCTGGCGGAACGGGTCTATGCGCCCTGGGTGGATATGGAAGCCCTCATGCGGGAGAAGCATATTCCCCTCTACGCCCTGGAATCGAAGATGCCGGTGAAGGACTTCGACGTCCTGGGCTTTACCATGCCCTTCGAAATGTGCTACACCAATATCCTGAACATGCTGGACCTTTCCGGCATTCCCCTCCTTGCCAAAGACCGGACCGAAGAAGACCCCATCGTCATTTCCGGCGGCCCCTGCGTGTACAACGCGGAGCCGGTGGCCGATTTCTTTGACGTCTTCTTTATCGGGGAATCGGAAGAATCCATCTGTGAAATGGCGGACCTCGTGAAGGCCTGGAAGAAGGAAGGAAAGCCGGGGGGACGGAAGGAAATCATCCGCCGCATGGCGTCCATCAAAGGGTGCTACGTGCCGTCCCTGTACAAAGTGTCCTACTATGAGAACGGCCTGTTCCGTTCCATTGCCCCCATGGATGAAACGGCCCAGTTCCCCGTGGAAAAGCGGCTGATCCCCGATTTCGACAGGGTGAAGGTGGACGACAAGCCCATCCTGCCCCATATTGAAATTGTCCATGACCGGGCGGTGCTGGAAATGTTCCGTGGCTGCAGCCGGGGCTGCCGTTTCTGCCAGGCCGGCATGATTTACCGGCCGGTTCGGGAAAAGAGCGAAGAAAAGCTGCAGGAAATCGCAGATACATTGATCCGGAATACGGGATACAACGAGATTTCCCTCATGTCCCTGTCCTCGGCGGATTATTCCTGCCTGCCGGAACTGGTGGACCACCTGCTGGAAACATTCAAGGACCGCCGGGTATCCGTGAGCCTCCCGTCCCTTCGGGTAGATTCCTTCTCCATCGACATTGCGAAGAAAGTACAGCAGGTCCGGAAGAGCGGCCTCACCCTGGCACCGGAAGCGGGAACCCAGCGGCTCCGGGACGTCATCAATAAGGGGGTCACCGAAGAAGATATCATGGGCGCCTGCACCAATGCCTTCAAGAATGGCTGGAGCCGGGTGAAACTGTACTTCATGATGGGTCTTCCCACGGAAACCGACGAAGACCTGAAGGGCATTGCGGACCTGGCAAAGCGGATCAATGAACTGTACCACACCATCCGCGGCCGGTACGGCTGCCGCATTACGGTGAGCGTGGCCAGCTTTGTGCCCAAACCCTTCACTCCCTTCCAGTGGTGGCCCCAGGCTAGCGTGGAAGAAATCGAGCGGAAACAGCAGTATCTGAAGAGCCTCTTCAAGGACGAAAGGCATATTAAGTTCGCCTACCACGATGCCAAGACCGGCCGTCTGGAAGCGGTCCTCGCCCGGGGCGACCGGCAGCTGGCCAAGGTCATCCTGAAGGCCTGGGAAAAGGGCTGCAAGTACGACAGCTGGACTGAATTTTTCGATTACGATAAATGGATGGAAGCCTTCGAAGAATGCGGCGTGGATCCGGACATGTATGCCAGCCGGAAACGGGACGAATACGAACCGGAACCCTGGGACCACATCGACTGCGGCGTATCGAAGGACTACCTCCGAAAGGAATGGCGCCTGGCCCAGCGGGGGGTACTTACCCGCGATTGCCGCCACTTTGCCTGCAACGGCTGCGCCGTATGCCCGGTGCTTGACGTGAAACCAATAGATCACAAAGAGGAGAATGCAAATGAAAAGGCTGTTTTTGTCTATCACGAAAGGTGAGGAACTTCGTTTCCTGGGGCACCTGGATTTCCTTCGCACCATGGAACGGGCGGTCATGCGTTCTGAAATTCCCGTGGCCTTTTCAGAAGGATTCAATCCCCACATGAAACTGTCCCTGGATTCCGCCCTTGGCGTAGGGGTGACAGCGGACCCGCTGTACCTGGAAATCCGGCTGGAAAAGGATATGCCGGTGGAGGAAGTGAAGGAGCGCCTCTCCCGGCAGCTGCCAAAGGGCATCGTTATCCATTCCATCGTGGAGGCGGCGCCGGAGTGGCCGAAATTTGTGGCCGTCTTCAATGAAGATTCCTACGAAATGGAAGGGCCCACGGTAGAAGGAGCCGGGGAAGAGGCCTTCCGGGAAGCGGAGAAATCCCTGGAAGCCTTTAATGCACTCCCTTCGTTCCTGTACAAGCGGGTAACTCCGAAAAAGGTGCGGGAAATGGACGTAAAAACCATGATTTTGGAGCCCATGAAAGTCCGGTTCACGAAAGACCGGGCGTACCTCACCTTTTCCCTCATCCGCAGCCAGACCGGCACCGTGCAGCCGAAGGATATCTGGAAACTCCTGGCCGAATCCTTCCATATGCCCTGGACCCCGGGAGAATTTATCT
Source organism: uncultured Dialister sp. (assembly GCF_900541605.1). Classification (GTDB taxonomy): domain Bacteria; phylum Bacillota; class Negativicutes; order Veillonellales; family Dialisteraceae; genus Dialister. The sequence continues at coordinate 9,201 of NZ_UQKJ01000037.1, forward strand.
GCTCCCGCACCGGCACTTACCGGAACGTACAGGGGAAACGGCTCACCCTCTCCGATGAAGGGGTATTTGAAGGATTACTGAAAGGAAAGTAAGATGAAAGAGCTTCTTCTTCACCTGCGGCCGGAGCAGACAGTACTTGCCCTTCTAAGCGATGGCAGGCTGGAAGACCTGTCCGTGGAAAGGGCGGGAGAAGAGAATATCGTAGGCCGGGTGTACAAGGGCATCATCCGGAATGTGGTGCCCTCGCTGAATGGCCTTTTCGTGGACATCGGCATCGGCCGCAATGCATTCCTCCGTACGAAGGACGTGGTTTCCAAAAAACAGGCCCATACGGAAGGCGCTCCGGTGCTGGTGCAGGTGGAGAAAGACTCCACCGAGTCCAAGGGCCCCCTGGTGACGGAAAAAATCAGCTTTGCCGGCACCTATGCCGTAGCCCTCTACGGCACCGGGTACATCGGTATTTCCAAGAAAATCAGGGATGAAAAGAAACGGGATTTCCTGCGCCGCCATGCGAAGGAAATCTGCCCGCCCGGCATGGGCCTGGTGGTCCGCACCGCCGCCGAGGCGGCGGGGGAAGAGGATTTCCGGAAAGACCTGGCCTCCCTGTCCCACCTCATGGAAGTGGTGGAGAAGCGGTATGCCCTGGAAAAGGGACCGGCCCTTCTCTATCGGGACGGAGACCTGGCGGTGAAGAGCCTTCGGGACTACATGGGAAAAGACATTGACCGGCTCCTGGTGGATGACCATGATACGTGGCTCCGCCTTTCCCGGATGGCGGAGGACGAGAACATCTGCGACCCCCATAAGGTGGTTCTTTATGAGGAAAAGGAGCCCCTCTTTGCCCATTTCCACCTGGAGGAACAGATGCGCCAGCTCTTTGACCGGGTGGTGCCCCTTCCGACGGGAGGATCCCTCTATATCGACTACACCGAAGCCCTGACCGTCATCGACGTGAACTCCGGATCCTTTAAGGGGAAAGGCATACCCCATGACCAGCTGGCCTTCCTTATCAATAAATCCGCAGCCTATGAAATCGCCCGGCAGATCCGGCTCCGGGGCATCGGCGGCATGATCATGGTGGACTTCATCGACATGGAAAAGAAGGGGGAAAAGGAAGAGCTCATCCGGATTCTCCAGGCCGCCGTCCGGGATGACCGGGCCAAGACCCTGGTTCTGGGGATGACCTCCCTGGGCCTCGTGGAAATGACGAGGAAACGGACCACCCAGCGGCTCTGGCAGTACTACTTCGATACCTGCCCCCTCTGCCATGGCACCGGCCATATCCTTTCCGCCCCTGCTGCAGCGGACCGGATTCTGGAGGACCTGGAAAACCGCCGCACCCGGGGACCCTTCAAGGGAGACCTGGAAATCACGGCGCCTCCGGAAGTGGCAGCCCTTCTGGCAAAGGCACCCTTTAAAGAACGCCTGGAAAGAACGGCAGGCAAAGAGGTGGCGGTGAAAGAAAATCCCGCCTTTACCCGGGAAACCTATACCATACTTTCTGTATAAAGGAGATTATCATGGTTACAGCAATTCATTCAGATACAGACTTGGACAGGGAATTTGTGGAAAAGAAGGGGTACGTGCTCCTCGAACTGGGAGCCTCCTGGTGTCGCCCCTGCAAAGTCATGCAGCCCGCCTTTGAAGGGGTGGAAGACCGGTTCAAAGGAGAAGTCCGCCTCTGCACCATTGACGTGGACGAACAGGAAGAAATGGCAGAACGGTTCGGCGTCCTCGGCACACCGACCTTCGTCTTCTACAAAGATGGCAAAGAACTGGGCCGCATCATCGGATACCGGCAGAAAAATAAATTCTATGAAGATATTGCCAGAATGATGAAGAATTAAAGGAATACGCTGAGCCCTGTAAAAGGAATCAGCGTTTTTTTATGTCCTGGAAAAGAAAAAGATATTATTTTTTTATTACCATTATTTCTTTATAAAGGCTTTTGTAAGGTTCTATAGTCTTTGGTACGAAGCAAATGCCGAGAGGGTAGACAACTTTTTCTTCTTGCCTTTATATTCATTTCGAAAGCTGATAAAATAAGTAGCAAATACAATATGGGAGGGGTAGGAATGGATGATCTTGTCATTGTAGACTGCCAGTATGATTTCATCGATGGCACCCTGGCCTGCGGCCATAGCCATGAAGCGGTGAAGGAACTGGTGGATTTCATGAACAGCCACAAAGTGCGGGCTCTGTATACGTCGGACTGGCACAGTGAGACGAACGGGTCTTTCAAGGTGAATGGGGGCATCTGGCCTATTCACTGCGTGGCAGACACGAAGGGGGCGGAGCTGGATCCTGCCTTCACGAAGGATGTGAAGGATCCCGGCAACCGGCCGTCTTCGGAAAACCGGTTCCTGAAGGGCCGGAATGACCGGGTGGAGGAATACTCCGCTTTTAACGGAAAGAATGGAGCGGGAAAAACGCTGGGGGAAGTGGCTTCTTCCCATGTGTACGTGGGAGGCATTGCGTCGGAGTACTGTGTGAAGGAAACGGTGCTGTCCCTTTTGAAGTCCGGACGGACGGTGACACTCCTGGTGAATGGGCTGGGCTATGTGTCGGAAGCGGACCATAAGAAGACGCTCAATGAGTTGGAGAAGATGGGGGTTGTGCTGGAGGGCTAAGCCTGGATCCAGGTCTAGGTCTAGGTCTAGATCTAGATGATCAGCCGCTTCGCGGCCACCCACCCTGGGCGTTTTGCGGCAAAGCCGCGGGAACTCAACTCTCAACTCTCAACTCTCAAATCTCAACTCTATTTTTTTCCATAGGAGGTTTCATGGGAGAACTGACGGTGAAGGATGTGGGAGAATTTGGCCTCATCCGCCGTATTATGCATGATTTCATTTACCGGCCGGAGCTGGTGAAAGTGGGACCCGGGGACGATGGGGCGGTGTATGCGGCGCCTGCGGGCTTTGACCAGGTCATTTCCACGGATACCATGGTGGAGGGCATCCATTTCACCAGCTGCACCATGGGGCCTGCAGATGTGGGATACCATCTGGGGGCCTCCAATTTCAGCGACATGGCGGCCATGGGGGCGGAGGCTGTGGGATTTGTGCTTTCCATTGCCCTTCCCGATGACCTGCCGCTCTCCTGGGTGGAGTCTTTCTACGACGGCCTTCGGAGCTGCTGCCGGAAGTACCGGGTGAATCTCCTGGGGGGCGACGTGACGGGGTCCCCTGGCGGGGTCATCGCCACGGGCACGGTGATCGGCATGGTGCCTTCCGGGAAAGCGGTGACAAGAGGTGGCGCCCGGGAGGGGGATGTGGTCTTTGTGACGGAAACCATCGGGGATTCGGCGGCAGGACTCTATGCCCTCCTCCACGGAAGGGATAAGGATTTCCCGGGGCTCGTGAAACGCCATCGGCGGCCGGAGCCCCAGATACGGGCGGGCATGCTGGTCCGGGACCATGGGGCCAATGCGCTCAATGATATTTCCGACGGCCTGTCCCGGGAGCTCAATGAAATCGCATCGGCTTCGGAGGTGGAAATCGAAATCGATCCTTCGAAGATCCCGATTTCCGAAGAAGCCCGGAGGCTGGCGGAGGAGGCCCATCTGTCGCCACTGGACTGGGCTTTCAACGGGGGAGAAGATTATGAGCTGGTCGGTACCCTTTCTCCCGCCGATTTTGATACAATAAGAGAGGAATATCCTGTGACCGCCATCGGCAGGGTTGTGAAGAAGCCGGGCCACGGGGTGTATATGAGGAAGGGCCAGGAAAGAGCCATTCTGGAAGTTCACGGATTTGATCATTTTGAAAAGTGATGGAGGTCAATTATGTATACGCTGGTAGTAATTCGCCATGGGGAAAGTGAATGGAATAAGAAAAACCTGTTCTGCGGCTGGACGGATGTGGAACTTTCAGAAAAGGGCTTCGAAGAAGCAAAGCAGGCGGGGCTGCTGCTGAAGAAGGAAGGATTCTCCTTCGACCGCTGCTACACCTCTGTACTGAAGCGGGCCATCCATACGGCCTATACCATTCTGGATGAAATGGACCTCGTATGGATTCCGGTGGAAAAGGATTACCACCTGAATGAACGGCACTACGGCGCCCTCCAGGGGCTGAACAAGACGGAAACCGCCGATAAGTACGGAGAGAAGCAGGTGCTCCAGTGGCGCCGTTCCTACGATGTCCGGCCGCCGGCCCTTTCCGAAGATGATCCGAGAAATCCGGTGAACCAGGCGCCTTACAGGAAGATCAAAGATACGGTGAAGCTGCCCCTCACGGAATGCCTGAAGGATACGGTGGCCCGGGTGGCTCCCTATTTCGACAGTGTCATCCGTCCCCGGGTCGAGGCGGGAGACCGGGTGCTCATCGCCGCCCATGGCAATTCCATCCGGGCTCTCCGGAAGCATCTGGAAGGGATTTCGGACAGCGATATTGCCGGTATGAACGTGCCAACCGGGATTCCCCTGGTGTACCACCTGAATGAGGACTTCACGGTGCACGATGTGTCTTATCTGGGAGACCAGGAGGCCATTGCGGCGAAGATTAACGCGGTGAAGAACCAGTCGAATTGTTCGAAGAAATGAGAATGAGGTGAAAAGCGGCTGCGGCGCTTAGTATGGTCTGGACGAGTGAAGGGGCGTAAGGGTTGTGGGTCGGGCGTCGCTGCGCTGGCCCGACCGGTGCGCAGCGAACTGCTTTCGCAGGGAGCCTTCAGGCGACCGAGAACGCAGTGATCCCTTTCCCCGTGGGGTGGTGGCTTTCACATCGCTGCGCTCGTGAAAGCGGGTTGGGACGCTTCGCTTAAGCGGAAGGGAGACCTTAAATAATGCCGCCTTCGGCGGCTTATGAACCTTATGCCCCCGGTGCGAAGCACCTACCACCCGGTGAACAAGCGAAGCGATGTTCACCCACAACCCTTATGCCCCATTCATACACATGGGGTACATTCCCAATATATTAGAAAGAAGGAAATATAACAATGGATGAATCACCGGTTCTGGTGATGGAAGGTGGTGCCATGCGCGGCCTCTTTACGGCCGGCGTGCTGGATGCTTTCATGGACCACCATTTTTATTTTCCTAAGGTCGTAGGTATCTCTGCAGGTACCCTGCAGGGGCTGGGATACCTGTCCCGGCAGTGCGGCCGCAGTGTGCGGGTCAATTCGAAGTATGCCTCTGATCCCCGGTACATGGGGGTGAGGCATATGATCCATGGAGGTTCCTTCTTCAATTTTGATTTTATGTTTGGGGAACTGGCCCACGAGGCGGATCCCTTTGATGAAGAGACGTTCACCCATGCGGAGGAAGAGCTCTATGCAGTCATTACGGACTGCGCCGACGGGAAACCCCATTTCGTCTCTTCCCACAGCATGAAGTGGGAGGACTATATCAAAGTCTGCGAGGCCAGCTGTTCCATCCCCCTGGTGTCAAAGCCCGTGTCCATAGGGGAGAAGTCCTATGTGGACGGCGGGGTGGGACTGCCACTGGTGCCGCTGCCGGAAGAATTTCCTTTTCCCCATGGAAAAATCGTATATATCCTGACCCGGGATGTGACGTACCGCAAGAAGCCGGTGCCCTTCTGGCTCCACGGGCTCCTGAACCGGGTGTATGGGAAGAAATTCCCCGCCGTGGTGGATGGCATGTGCTCCATCCCGGAGCGGTACAATAAAAAGGTGGACCGGGTGATTGAGCTGGAAAAGGAAGGAAAGGTCTTCGTCATCCGGCCGGAGCAGCCGGTCACTGTGACCCGGACCGAAAGGGATGCCGGAAAGCTTCGGGCCCTTCACGGCGAGGGGTACCGCATCGGCATGGACCGTTTTGATGAAATGATGAGGTGGCTTCATGAAAAATGAACTGACCCTGACCACAAACAGTGAAAAGGAAACCATGGATTTCGGTGAATATCTGGGACGCCATGCATTTGATGGCCTTTTCATCGCCCTCACCGGCGACCTGGGAGCGGGTAAAACCCACTTTGTCCAGGGCCTGGCGAAGGGCATGGGCATTGAAGGGGTGGTGGGAAGTCCTACGTTCACCATTATGAATTACTACGATGGCCCCATTCCGCTGAAACATTTTGATTTCTACCGCCTCCACAGTGAAGAGGACCTGTGGAACATCGGCTGGGAAGAATACGGCGATGGCGGTGTGGTGGTGGTGGAATGGGCAGATATGTTTCCTTCCCTCATTCCGGAGGAGGCTATCCATATCCACATTACCCTGTCCGGTGAAAATGAAAGAAATATCCGGATTTCCTGGAGCGAAAAAACTCCGGAATCCATTGTAAAGGAGATACAGAATTATGCTCTTGGCCATTGATACATCGTCACTGGTACTGAGCTGTGCCCTGGCGGAAGAGGACAGGCTCATTGCGGAGTGGACGGTGCAGAGAAAACTGACCCATTCCGAACAGCTCATTCCCCACATGGATGAGATGATGAAGGAAGCGGGGGTTTCGAAAAAAGAAATATCCGCCATTGCAGTATCCATCGGGCCCGGATCCTTCACGGGGCTCCGCATCGGCCTGGCCACTGCCAAGATGGCTTCCTATATCTGGAAGGTCCCTTTAATCGGCGTGGATACGCTGGAAGCCCTGGCCTGGAATATGGCGGGGGCCCAGGCTTTCGTGCTGCCGCTCCTCGATGCCCAGCGGGGCAATGTGTACGCTGCCCTTTACGGCGCCTTTGATGAGCTGTGGCAGGAAGAAAAGGAAGAGGCTGCGCCCATTGATGAGGTCATCGAAGCGGCCCTCCGCCATGGGGGCCCCATCATTGCGGTGGGGGAATGCGCTGACAAGTATGGAGACAAGCTCCTTGCAGCCGGTATCAAACTGGCACCGCCCCATAACAGGCTGGCTCGGGCGGGAAGCGCCCAGTACAAGAAGTACGCATTGCTCATAATTGACGAATGGCTTCTGTACCCTT
>NZ_UQKJ01000038.1 GCF_900541605.1 uncultured Dialister sp.
AAGACGCCTTCCATTTGTGGCCCGGCGGTGGCGCCGTAGGCGACGGAGGTTAGCTGATGGAGGCGCCGCAGGCTGGCCCACCTCACGCCCCCGCTTTGGGAAGGCAGCAGCCTACCCAAAGCCACAACCCGGTCGGGCCAGCGAAGCGTTGCCCGACCCACCACCCTTAGCCCCATCCATACGAGTGGACCGCTACCCAACCACCAGCCCCACCAGCTCGACAAACTGAAATATCGCGCCTCTGTATGAGCAAAAAAAGAGGCCATCCTTTAAAAGACAGCGCTCTTTTTAAAAAAATTATTTCTTCATATCCGGTACCTTACTAAGGTTTTCATCAGAGAACCAGCGGTCATAGATCTTATCGTATTCCCCACTCTTCATGAGCTTATCCAGGGCATCGTTCACCTGGTCCCGAAGGCCTTCATCCTTCTTGCTGATCATCATGACAAATCCGCCGGAGCCATTGATAATGCCCGCCTGTTTCAGTTTGTCAGAAGCCCCGTGGGACAGGTAGAACCGGGCCACCGGCTTATCAAGAATCAGGGCATCAGCCTCGTTGTCCTCTACGGCTTTGATGAGCTGGTCATGATAATCGTATTCCTTGACCTCTGCCCCGTACTGTTTCGCCGTTTCTACGTAAACCGTTCCTTTTTCTACAGCTACTTTCTTCCCTTTCAGGTCCTCGGGACCCTTGATTTCATTGTCCCCTTTCCGGGAAAGGATGGATACGTTTTCCTTGCTGTAGTAAATATTGCTGAAATCAACCTTGTCTGCCCTGTCCTGGGTCATATCGACGGCTGCCACAGCGATGTCTGCTTTGTTCGAAACCAGGGCCGGCACCATTTCATTGAAAGGCATACTTTCATAAACCACCGATGCCCCAAGCTCTTTGGCCACGGCCTTCGTGATATCCACATCAAAACCAATGATTTTCCCTTCTGTATCCTTGTATACAAAGGGTGGATAGGTCGCAATGCAGGCCACCTTCAGTTCCTTCTTTGCCGGTGCACCGGAAGCAGCCGATTTTGCCGGAGCCCCCTTATCCGCTCCGCAGCCCGCGATCCCGGCCATGAGACCGGCAGCCAGTAAAAGTACACCCGATTTTTTCCATCCATTCATAGAAAACGCCTCCCTCTAAACAGCTGCTTTTGGTTCTCTTCATTATATAAGTAAAAAAAGTAATTCGCAATAAGGAAAGGCCAAATTGGCGGTTACATCGTAAAAGATTCAATAATGTATCCATTACAATTTATAAACTGATTCAACATCCCGGTTTTCCGTTCAAAAGCCGAATCGATGATAAATTGCTCCAGTATATCACTTTCATAACACTTGCCCCTGATTTTTCCTGTATTGCATTTTTCCTGCAATGCTGTATAATATGATTTGTGGCTCTGCAGTACTGATTTATGGCAGTCTCCGGGCCCCGTGCAATGAAATCCCATGAACCCGGTCAGGTCCGAGAGGAAGCAGCCGTAAGTGGCCCTTTTCATGTGACACGGTGCATCCTGGAGGCTGTCATAAATGAGGACTGCAAAGCTTTTTTTGTATCCTGTTCAATTCCTTCTATTGTATAATAGCAGGAGATGAACATAAGTCCCTGTGATAATACTGTCAAATGGCTGCGTATCCCAGTCTGACAGATGCTTTTTCTTGAATTAAGGGCTTGTCCTTGCAGGAGGTCGTTTATGGCGTATTTAGCATTATACAGGAAATGGCGTCCCCGTACCTTTTCAGAGGTCGTCGGGCAAAAGCATATTTCTATTCCCCTCCAGCGGGCCATTGAGCAGGACCGCCTGGCCCACGCCTATCTGTTTTCCGGCCCCCGAGGTACGGGAAAGACCAGTATGGCAAAGATTCTGGCCAAAGCAGTAAACTGCCTCCACCCCAATGGAGCCAATCCCTGTAATGAATGCCAGAGCTGCCGCGAAATCAATGAGGGCGCAAGTCTGGATGTCTATGAAATCGATGCCGCTTCGAACCGGGGCATTGAAGAAATCCGCGCGCTGAAAGAATCGGTACGCACGCTTCCCGCCGTGAGCCGGAAGAAAGTCTACATTATTGACGAAGTCCATATGCTGACCAAGGAAGCGTTCAATGCGCTTTTAAAGACACTGGAAGAGCCGCCGGCCCACGTATTATTTATCCTGGCCACTACAGAACCGGAAAAAATACCACTTACCATCCTCTCCCGATGCCAGCGTTATGAATTTCACCGCATCTCCGTAGCCGATATCAGGGACCACCTGTTGTATATTGCCAAAGAAAGCGGTCTTCCCCTGACGGAAGATGCTGCCGACCTTATCGCCGTACGAGCTGATGGCGGCCTTCGCGATGCCCTTTCCCTCCTGGACCAGTGTTCTTCTGCTTCTGAATCCAAAGTACTTGACGCCCGGGCAGTCTATGATCTTCTCGGTCTTACAGGAAAAGATCGGATTCTTGATTTATCACACCATATATTTAATGGGAAAAGCGGGGAAACCCTTTCCCTGTTTTACAGCATACTGCAGGACGGAAAAGAACCGGCCGCCGTTCTCCGGGATCTTCTGGAACATTTCCGGAACCTTATGATATGCAAAATCAATCCCAAAGCACCGGAGCTGACCCAGTACGGAAGCCAGGTAGAGACCCTCCGTTCCGATGCGTCCCGGCTTTCCGAGCCCTATCTGGATGCCCTGTTTGAAGCGCTCCACGCTGCATTAAGTGAAGCTAAAAGAAGCTCCTCTCCCCGTCTCAGCGCGGAGATGGGGCTTCTCCACCTCTGCCGCATCCGGGGATCCCAGTCACTGGATTCTCTGGCCGAACGGGTAACCCAGCTGGAAAAGGAGCTGGCATCGTTGAAAAAAGGCCGCATTTCCATGGCCCCTGCCCAGGCTCCCTCTGCATCCACCATTCCCGTGCCACCGGTCTTCCCGCAGCCCGTAAGCCAGCCGGTAATGAAACCGATGCCGCAGGTTCCCTCTCCCTCCTTCCCGGAGCAGAGGCCTCCCAAAACAGCAGGAACCCCGGCAGCAGGGCCTGAAAGCAGAAATTTCCCAAAAGCCCCACCGGTTTCAAAGCCTTCGCCCATTCCGGCTGCGCCTGATCCCCCGACCACTGCTCCCGGCGGTCCGTCTGTTCCTGCTCCTGCTGCTTCCAATGGTGCAGCGCTTATTAATCCGTCCACCTATGAAGACCTGTGGCAGAAGGTTCTGGGATATTTTATGTCCATCCGGCGCATCGATGTGTATACGTGCCTCAGAAAAAGCACTCTCATCTACTGTACCTATACCAGGGCCATCGTTTCAGCCCCCCAGCCATTCCTCGTTGCAGCGGGGAATAATAAATCCTACCAGAAGGTAGCGGCGGAGGCATTTAACAAAATTACAGGCCATCCCATTGAGATTCACACAGTACTGAAAGGGAGCGAAGAAGAGGCTTCCGCCTATACGCTTTTAAAAACAGCTGAGGCTGCCCCTTCACCGGTCACACCGCAACACCCGGATCCAATACCCCAAAAGGTGGAGCAGAACCCATACCGCCCGATCTCCAGGGAACAGATTTCAGATAAAGATAGAAGCGACCCGTCACTTAACGAAGCCTTGAAAATCATGGCGGACTGTGATATATATGAAAAGACTAATCAATAAGAGAGGAACATGCATCAGCCGGAAATCGGTAACTTACCGCCAGGGACCATGGCTTTCATGATTCCCCACTTTGTAAAAAATCCAGGAGGATTCTATTATGTTTGGAAATAAAGCACAGATGCAGAATATGTTGAAAAAGGCGCGCAAGATGCAGGAAGAACTGCAGAAAAAGCAGGAAGCCCTGAAAAAGCAGACCATCGATGTCTCCGTCGGCGGCGGCGCTGTAGCCCTTACTATGAACGGAGAAAAACAGATTGTCTCCCTGAAAATTGCAAAAGATGCCATTGACCCGGAAGATCCGGAAATGCTGGAAGACCTGATTACCACTGCCGTTAATGAAGCCGGTAAAAAAGCGGATGAAATGGTACAGAAGAGCATGAGCGAAGTTACCGGCGGCCTTGGCCTCCCCGGCGGAATGTTCTAATGAACAGGGAACTTGAACAGGTAGCCGAGCAGTTTCGCAAACTCCCGGGTATAGGCGTCAAAAGTGCCCGGCGCCTTGCCTATTTTATGCTGGAACGTCCACAGGAAGACGTAGATGCATTTCTGGCAGCCATAAAAAATGCCCGCAGCAAGGTCTGCTATTGCTCTATCTGCTGCAATCTTTCTACTTCAGACCCCTGTGAGATCTGCAGTGACGACAGGCGTGACCATTCTGTCATCTGCGTAGTGGAACAGCCCCAGGATGTAACAGCACTGGAACAGAGCCAGGAATATCACGGTCTCTATCATGTACTCCATGGTGCACTTTCCCCGCTGGATGGCATCGGACCGGAACAGCTGAAAATCAAAGAGCTTCTGAAACGGCTGGAAACAGATACGGTGAAAGAAGTCATCATTGCTACGGATCCCGATACCGAAGGTGAAGCGACCGCCTATTACCTGTCCCGGCTCATAAAACCTTCCGGCATCAAAGTTACCCGTATCGGACGGGGCATCCCGGCTGGAGGTGCTATCGGCTTTTCCGATGGAATGACTTTGGCCGGTGCCGTAGAGAACAGAAAGGAAATCTGAGTCTATGATCGAATCATTAGGTGCACTGGGGGGCTATGGCATTACCAGTGTCATTATCATCATTCTGGCTTTTTTCTTTTTCGCCCATTTCGTAAAGAAAATCATTGGGAATATCATTATGGGCGGCCTTCTGTTCTGGCTGCTCAATGCCATCGGCATCACCCATATGACCCTGACCACCATGCACGGTATCGTGGTCGCTTTATTTGGAGTTCCCGGTACTATCATTCTTGCCCTTCTCGACCTGGTTGGGTAAAAATAAAAAGCAGCACTGTGTCCATGCAGTGCTGCTTTTTTTATTGGGATGAAACGCCTCACAAGCGGGCCTTTCACGGAACACTTCCTATCTATTCCGTTTTCTCAGCCAGCTCATCCCACTTCCGGTAAAGGTCATCCAGTTTCTTCTTCGCTTCTTCATATTCCTGGGCAAGCGCGGAATAATTTTCCGGGTTCATACTCATTTGGACCGTATACATCTTCACCGTCGCTTCCAGCCGCCCGATTTCCATTTCCACATGGTTCAATTTGGAAATATCTGCCTGCGACGGTTCCTCTTTCTGCTGGTGCTGTTTCTCCGGAGGTTTCTCTTCTTTCTTTTCCTCTTCTACCGCAGCGGCCAGCCCATTCCTGTCCTTCTCGAATTCTTCGAGATCTTTTTTCTTTTCCCGGTAGTAGCTGTAATTTCCAAGGTATTCCGTCAGCTTTCCCTGATCCAGGTCAAGAATACGTCCCACTACCTTATCCAGGAAATACCGGTCATGGGAGACCACAAGACAGGTCCCTCCGAATGCCTTCAGTGCCTCTTCCATAATTTCCCGGGTGGGAATATCCAAATGGTTCGTCGGTTCATCAAGAATCAGGAAATTCGGCTTTTCCAGAAAAAGACACAGCAGTGACAGTCTTGCTTTCTCACCGCCGGAAAGCATGCCTACCGTTTTAAATACATCGTCTCCCCGAAAAAGGAACATGCCCAATATGTTTCTGGCTTCTTTTTCCCCGAAGTTAAATGTATCCCGCACCTCATCGAGCACGGTCAGATTGGGATGCAGCCGTTCCTGTTCCTGGGAATAGTAACCCATCTTTACATTATTTCCCAACTGCACAAAACCGCTGTCCGGTTTTTTCTCCCCTGTAATAATTTTAAGAAGCGTTGTCTTACCGGCTCCATTGGGGCCGATGAGCCCCACGGTTTCTCCTCTACGGATATGCATGGTCAGGTCTTTGAATAGGACCTGGTTCCCATAGGAGCCTTCTACCCGCAGCACATCGAGCACCTTATCTGCACATTCCTGGGGCGGATCAAAATGAAAACGCAGCGATGCCTGGTGCACCGGTTTTTCAAGACGCACGAGCCGATCCAGCTGAGACTGCCGGCCTCGGGCCTGCTTTGCTTTGATTCCGGCCTTATAGCGGCGTATATATTCTTCCGTTTCTTTGATGTGTTCCTGCTGTTTATCATAGGCCTTCTGATAGGCCCGGTCCTGGTTCTCCTTCGTTTCCATATACCGGGTATAACCGCCCCGGAATGAACGGATATGGTGATTTTCCAGGTCCAGAATACCGGTGGCAGCGGCATCCAGAAAATACCGGTCATGGGAAATCATAAGAATTCCCCCTTTATAGGACCGGAGATAATCCTCCAGCCATTCCAGCATGTTCATATCCAGGTGGTTTGTCGGTTCATCAAGGAGGAGAAAATCCGGATGCCGTACGAACGCTGCGGCCAGATTGATTCGTACCTTCTGCCCGCCGGAGAAGAAGCGAATATCCCTGTCCCAGTCTTCATCAGAAAAGCCAAGACCCGTCAGGATCTTTCTTGTCGTCGATTCATATTCATAGCCCCCAAGAAATTCAAACCGCTCTTCCGCTCTCCCGTATTCCCTGACCAGATTCTCATCACTTTTATTCGTTTCCAATTCCCTGGTCAGTCTTTCAATCTTGTCCTTATAGAAAAGTACATCTTTCCAGGCTTCTTCCATTTCTTCCCGGATGGTATGGCTGGTATAATTGAAATCCTGCCGAAGATAGCCGATGATAGCGCCATCACTGGCTTTCACGGATCCCTTATCATATTCTTCCGTACCTATAATGCACTTCAGCAGCGTCGTTTTGCCGGCTCCATTGGCCCCTACAAGGCCTATTCTCTCTCCGCTCCTCACATCAAATGATACATTTTCAAAAACAGTTTTTATTCCAAAGGATTTTGATAATCCGCTGATCTTTAAAGTTGCCATAATAATTCCTGTAACCTACAAACAATATATAATCTTCAAAAATAAGAACAATTTCGATGCCTCATCATGCGGAATGAAATCATCCGAAACAGGACGTCCTATTTCACGATGTCTGCTTTAATGATGATTACAATTTCTGACTCATCGGTGGTGGTACTGTGACTTTGGAACAGTTTCCCCAACAGTGGGATATCCCCCAGAATCGGTACTTTTCTCATGGTCTTTGCCTGTTCTTTATCTATGAGTCCACCGATGGTCAGCATATCTCCCGACCTCAGCCGAACCATGGTATTGGCGGAGCGGGTAATAATACGATATGCTTTCATTTCCGGCACCAGGTACGGTGTAGATACTTCAGCATGTACGTCAGCAGTAATCTCATTTCTTTGGCTGATAATGGGTGTATAGGTCAGCTTTATGCCGGCATCCTTATATTCTGTAGCCGTAGTCTTGACTCCATTTTCCATGTGTTCTACAACCACCGGAATGCGGCTGCCAATCAGAATTTCCGCTTTTCGTCCATTCATGGTGACCACATTCGGCCGTGCCAGTACCTTTGCCTTTCCCTGGGTCAAGAGGGCGTTGAGGCGGGCCTGGAAGAAAAAGGTATAGGGATGTCCTGTCAGTGACCGTCCATAGGAAATGCCGGCATATCCTTCAGGAACCGTTACATCCCATCCGTTTTTCTCAATGGACCGGACTTTGGGATTTCCGTTCTTGTCTGTCTTGATATCTCCATTTTCATCCAATACATAATGCTGTTCTGTCCAGCTGTCCCGGTCATAGGAAGCACTGCCGGTGAGACTTTTAAAATCCCAGTCAATTCCCAGCTCTTTGGCATAGCTCTTATTGACTGCCACCACTTCCGCTTCCACTTTGACCTGTTTTTCCGGTACGTCCAGTTCCCTGACAAGGCTTTCCGCCTGCATCAGTTCCTCTGGCGTACCACTGACGAGTACCGTATTGGCTGAAGGGCTGAATGTCACCTTTCCTCCGGCAGTTACATTTTTTAATCCCTCCGCCACTTCCCGGGCTTCTGCATAGGATAGCCTGAAGGCTCTGGCACTGATGCCTGCCTGTTTGGAAACCTTCCGATTAAAAACAATCATCGTATTTCCTTCTGTCCTTGCTGAGAGCCCACAGGACGCAAGGACGGTACGCATTGCCTCCTCCGGTGTAACATGGTCAAGACTGGCAGTCACCGTTTCCCCAAGATTGCCGGAAAATACCAGATTCCGCCCCGTCATTTCCGCCAAGGCCCGAAGAATTTCTTCCGCCGGTGCATCTTTTACGTGGAGACTGAAATTCCGATCTTCCGAAATCATTTTCTTTTCCCCTGCGTCCATTGGTTCTGCAGGAGATGGCAAAACCCCTGCTGCCAGCTCTTTTGCAACGGTTTCATGGACCGGAGAATCCATATCTATCTCACCGGAATCCCGGGACGCAGCAGAGGATGAACTGATAGAAACCCATGCAAAAAGGGCACAGCAAAAAGCTATGCCCCCCGTTTTCATTAATGTGTGCCAAGGAACAGTGTGCCGGAGGCAGAGGAAAGAACCACTGTTTTTTCCTGAATTTCGGAAACTGTCCATATACCTGCACGCTCCCCTTCTCTCACTACATTGGTACTGCCATTCACTTCCAGAATAGCCCGCCGGTCTCCTTTATAGGCCAGGATTCCTTTCAATAGGGGCTGTGAGTAATCAGCTTTGTCCATCCTTTGGCCGGAAACCTTCCTTTCCGGTTTACCTGCCGGAACATGGCCCGTATTTCCGGAAGGAAGAGAAATTTTTTCTTTTTCCCCTGCCGCCTGAATGGCCTCCATATGAAATGGATCTGCCAGAGGTCCACTTCGACGATGGAGGGCCGCATTATACTTCCGCTCTGCATCTCCGGAGCTTCCTTCATCAGGTACCTCACTCACTGTCACAGCGGAAGGGGTCCTCTCTTTTTCCGGAAGATTCTTCCGGGCAGTTCCTACACCATAAACGCCCCATATTGTGAGTGCCAGCACGGCTAGACCGGCTGCCGGTATCATCCATTTATGCAGAGGGGACATAGGAAGTGCCTCCTTCCTCCAGGCTCACGGAATATGTGGTTTACAGAAAGATTTCCTGCATCCAGACGCTGCTCCGGACTTGCAACGACTAATCCATAAGAAATTGGGGATTGCCAATATTTATTAGAATTTGAAATCCTTCGGCATAATCATGAAGCGGGTTTCTTTCTCAATGTCATCATATCGGATCCAGGCATAGAAGGAATGGAGATCCCTGTAATAGGTCCAGTAACGGTGATTCAGGATTCCATTGACCGTATCAATGGACCAGGCAAGGCTTACTGCATCCCGCGGCGTCACCTGCCACCGGAACCCCATATCCACCGGTTTTTCACTGCTGTAGGTATCATAATTATAAGGCGTATATCCTTTGATATCACGGTCTGTATAATAAGCCCAGCCAGCAAGTGGACCATATCCACCAGACAATCCCAGCGAATAATAGCCATTCCGCCGGATATTATGGCTATAGCCATAATAATCTTTTGCATATCCCGCTTTCCAGCTGAAATTCATAAATTTACCGATATGCCATGGGTCTCCTGAAATGTAGGCATCAAACCCCTTATATGACCCTTTAGTATTATTTTCAGACCAGTACCCAGCTTCACCAGAAGCTCCCACATAAAAGCGGGACTTCCCGATATAGAAATGGTTAGAATCAAACTCTAATGACGGCCGTTTCTTGACCCAGATACCGCCATCGTCATTGGTCGTACTTTCTTCTTCTGCATAATGCAGATTTAAGCTGCCCACAGGCGTACGGTACCGCAGCCCCACATCCGGCTTAAATCCTGATTTTGTATACCACTTATTTTTCATGTAAAACAAAAAGTCCGGATTTTTATCAATGGGAATAGCAATTTCATTATGGAGTCCCATACCGTTATCACTATCAAAAACAGGACGGGGAATCAGGGACCACAGGCTGATTTCACTGTCATCCCTGTTCAGGGACCCTGAATAACTGGATAAAGTAATCAGTGTGGTATTCTTGGCCATAAGCTTTACGTTATGGGCTGTATAGTGGTCATTGGGGTAAATATCAATGGATTCAGCCTCAATCCGATAATCCGGGACTTTAGCTACTGCGTGTTTTGTTGTAAAATATCCCTTTTCCACTACCAGTTTATTGGCATTTCGATCATATACGCCGCTGGCCCCCCTGAAATAGTAGGTACCCTCTTCCCAGCCGTCCATCTTTTCAAAGCGTCCTACCGATTTAGCTGCATCGTAGTCCGCCCGCTCCGCCTTCAGGCGGGTTGTCGGATTCACCCAGTGTACTTCACCGGGAATAACATATTTCTGGGCAATCGAATTCCCATAGAGATATTCGGTCTGGTAGGTATCCAGCATATGCTTGATAACCACTTTTCCCATAGCATCCACATCGCCGGTGGTATCATTGTAGCGCATACGATCTGCCGTCACATACATGGGGTTCTGGGGTGATATGCTGTTGTCAACCGGTTCCTTACTCTTATCCTTATCCGATTTTTTAGTAGTAGAAGCCTTTGGTGCCGGCCTGTTGTCCGCTTCCATTTCATAGGAATCTGCCGGCCGGGCTACCCCCTTGGCATCAAAAACCAGAGGGGCATCCACCGAGCCTGCGCTGTCTCCCGGATCCGGTGGAACCGCTTCTTCCGCCTGGGCCGGCAGGGCAAACAGGGCAACCAGCACAAGGGATATCAGTATTCTGATTTCATTTCTTTTCATTTAATTATTTCTCACAATCACCACAGAAGGCTCTTCCTCTGCTTTCGTGCTGCCCGCAGTGGAAGTTCCACTGGCTTCCCCTGTTTTATCCCGGACTGACTCCAGCTCTTGTTTTGCCTTTTCATTCATGGAATCTGTTTTTTTCTCCGGTTCTGCGGCTGTTTTTGCTGTTTCTTTCGCATCCGGCTTTACAGCATCTGATTTCTCTGCAGCCGTGTCTGCCGCTTCTTCTACGCCGGTCTTATTATCTTCTGCCGCCTGGCCAGCTGCCGCAGTCCGAGCAATATGTTTTCTCAGAACCGTATTCGGTGCACCATTGGTAAGAACAAGACCTTTGGTTGTCACTGCCTGCTGGGTCTCAATGTACAGAGTGCTGCCTGCAGGAAGGCTGACATCCTTACCTTTCACGAAAAAGCCGCCCACGAGCCCAATTGGACCCAAAGCCAGTGCACCAATCGTAGAAGCACCGACAGCCGCTGCCTCCATCTTCAGTTTTTCCTTGGCCTCCGGTCCGAGCACCGTAGGAATGACTTCATCGTCAACGGAAAATACCTGGTCAAAGGATACATCCAATGCTCCGCTCCTGCCAAAACTCTTCGGGCGGCTGACTTTCGTCACCACACCGCTTCCCTGGGAACCTTTGGGCAGGACCAGTACATCCCCTACGCTTACATCTTCCTGAACGGTGAAGGTCACGGGATCTCCCACCTGGTTTGTCTTGCTGCTGACATCATCATTCAGGGAAATCTTGAATACCGTATTGGCAGGGAGTTCCACGCTTTTCATTTCAAAATGCTGGTCACCGTAAACCGACTTTTCCAAATTGGCCATGCGCTGGTCCAGGGCGCCCTTTTTTTCTGCACCGTAGACCTTTGTTTCCAGATCCCCAATTCTGGTCTTCAAAGCATCCGTCTTTATCTCGTCAGTCAGATAATATTCCATGGCATTGACCTGAGTCGCCATGGATGGGGCCGCGTCATCATCATTTTTTACCACATCCGTATAAAGATTGGTAATTCGATTATCAAGGCCACTGGCAGAAGTATTCCCATTCCCATAAATCAGGTTGTCCGCATTATCAACCCGGTTGATTAGAGAACCGCTCTGGGCACTGCCATAAATCACTTCATCTACTCTATCAATACGGTCAGACAAAGTCGCCGGTTCTTCGGCAAAAGCCGGTGCCGTCAATAAAAGTGCAACTCCTGCTGCCAGTAATGCTTTTTTTAACATAAGCTCATCCCCCACTTATACACGTACATCAATCACTGCAGAAACACCGACACCCTGCACCCGGCTGAACGAAGAAGGATTGGTACTATCCATCGGAATTAATCCTTTAATCCGAAACAGTTTATCATTCCAACTGACTTCCAACTGTCCCACAGCCTTGACTTTTTCTACCTGGTCTGCGTCCCCAATCACCTGGGCAGCCCCGATATATCCATTATTTCCGATGCTGACAATAGGAACTACCTTTGTCGCATAATTGGTACCGGCGCCTTCTTTCATCATAACGGAGTTGATAGCACTGTTAATGGATTCTCCATATTTAGAAACCAGAAAACCGATGCCTCCCACTTTCACTACGCCGCCAAGAACACTTCCCAGATTAAAGGCACTTACATTCATTACAGCCCCTGTGCCCAGAAGAGATGCTGCCAGGACACAGACGGCCAGTCGTTTCAATTTCATCAGTGAATCCTCCTTAGACGAAAATCCATCTTATGAATCTTTATTCCAGACAAGTCAGCCTGAAAGGAATTAGAAAATCCCTATTATCACGCTTTCTGATTTTGCCTATAATTAACTTTATTATAAAGTAAAAGGCCCTGTGGTGCAAACACAAAGGCCACTGAAAGCCCAAGATGAGCGTTAAATCTAAAGTCCTTATCCAATTGCGGTTTGACGAGCTGTTGAAGAGGTGCTGATGGATAGAGTCATTCGTGCGAGGGCTGCTAGCCTCTAGCTTTCAGGAAAGCTCTACAGCCTGCGGCGCTTCCTTCAATTTCCATCAGCTAACCTCAGCCCTGTGGGCAGCTCCTTCCCAAGGAAGGAGCCTCGTGCAGAGTCATTTTCACGTTTTAGGGTTAGAGTCGTTAGGAATCCAACTGCGGCAGAGCCGCTGTCCGTCAGCCTCCTTCCTCGGGAAGGCGAGGTGTCCTGCAGAGGACCCTCGAGCCGGGCCCACATTGGCGTCTCTACTGCACAATAAGACGCCTTCCATTTGTGGCCCGGCGGTGGCGCCGTAGGCGACGGAGGTTAGCTATAGGAAGCGCCGCAGGCAAATCAGCCTTCCTGGCAGCTAGCTGCTAGTAGCTAGAAGCTCCATGCGAATGGCTCTACCCATCTGCGCGGTCCACCGGCTCGACAAACTGAAATTGGCAGGACTCTGTTTTACGCAATGAAAAACCTGCAGCGCTGGGAATAGGGGCTGCAGGTTTTTCCATTTACATTATTCATCCAAATTTTCCTTTTTTCTCCAGGTCAGGAATGTACTGATACCGGTCCAGATCAGAGCCAAAGCTACCATATACATGAAGAGCAGCCCTGCTGCATCAGGGCGAAGAACGAGAATAATACCGAGGATAATCTGGATAATGGCGGCGCCCATGTAGAGATCTGGGCTCTTCAGGGCTGCTTTCTTCTTCGTCCGAAGGATAACCATGAACAGGCCACGGATGAGGATGTAGAGGGCAAAAAGCAGGGGCAGCAGGTAAGCTACTGCTGCAAAACCAACAGATACGACCATCCAGAGACCAAAAGCAATATCAAGAATAGAAATGAGAAGGTGCCAGAGCGACCGTTCTTCCGACTCGGATTTGAAAAAGCGAAGAAGCTGGCATACGCCGCCTAAAACGATGACAAATCCGATGTAATAGCCAACAGCCAAAAGAGATTCGGCGGGTTGTACGATACAGAAAATACCGGCCCCGATAAAAAGAATACTGCCGATTAACAATAGTGCCGATGAAAGCATAACAATCGCTCCTTTTTGTATTTTTACACTCTGCTAATCTTCTATTTATCTCCTACCTTTATTATAGTCCTTTTCTGTAGAGAATGCCACATGACAAGCCGGAACCAGGGAAAATTGCCAATTTCAGTTTGTCGAGCTGTTAGGGCGATGCTTACGGATAGAGGCATTCGTGCGGGGGCTACTAGCAGCTAGCTGCTAGTAGCTAGAAGCTCCATGCGAATGGCTCTACCCATCTGCGCCGAACACAACAGTTCGATAAATCGCAATTTGATGTGCTGTCTGCAGCTATTGACGTTCTTTTTCCCCATCATTTGAATCCCCTTTCCCTCTCCTGTACAATAAAGGAAGATATTATATTCCATATAGAAAGGAGAACACCTATGTCTATGTATGTCGGCGTGGATCTGGTGAAGATAGAAAGGTGGCAGCGGATCCTGGATAAGTTTCCGGCTCGGGCGGAGAAGATTTTCACCGCCGAGGAGATTGCCCATTGCGAGAAGAAAGGAAAGAAGCGGGCTGAGTCCTATGCGGCCCTCTGGGGTGCCCGGGAGGCGACGGGGAAGGCTCTGGGTATTGGGATTTTCGGCTCCGCCTGGCAGGATGCCTTTGTGACCTGGACGAAGTGGGGCGCCCCCATTCTCCATATCCAGGGCACCTTCCAAAAGAGGGCGGAGGAACTGGGCATCCGGGATATGTCCATTTCTATTTCCCATGAAGACAATATGGCCATAGCCGTGGTGGTCATGGCAGGAGGCAGTGATGATACTCACAAAGACTGAAGAATCAAGACTTCTGGATTCCATGGCCATGAAGGACTATGGCATCCCGGAAATGGTGCTCATGGAGAACGCCGGAAGCGCCATTGTGCGTCTTACGGAAGACAGGGTCCACTGGGACGGTGCCTTTACGGTCGTCGTCTGCGGCACCGGCAATAACGGGGGCGACGGATTCGTGGCCGCCCGGTATGCGGCGGGAAAGGGTGCCCGGGTGATGGTGCTCCTCATGGGCAATGAGGCCCATATGAGCGATGCCTCTACCTTATATAAACTGGTTGTGGAAAAAATGGGAATTCCCGTGATTTCCATCCGTACCGCGGAAGAGGGGGCGCCCTATATCCATGATGCCGATATCATCGTGGATGCCTTGATCGGCACCGGCCTTTCCAGCGAAGTGAAGGGAGAAAAGGCGGTGCTCATTTCTCTCATGAACGAAGCCCAGGGCATTATCATTTCCGCCGATGTGCCCAGCGGCATGATCACGGACACCGGGAAACCGGCAGGGGTAGTGGTGGATGCGGACTACACGGTGGCCCTGGGATCTATCAAACGGGGCCACGTGCTTTATCCCGGCTCTTCCTATACAGGCGGGCTCCTCTATTCGCCCATCGGCATTCCGGAGGAGGCCCGGGTGGATTTCCCGGTGCGCCTGGTGGAAAGGGAAGATATCTTTAATGTTCTCCCCGTGAGAAATCGGGTGAGCCATAAGGGCAAGAACGGGTTCATCGGCATCTTTGCAGGCTCCGACGGCATGGAAGGGGCGGCACTCCTGGCAGGCCAGGGGGCTCTCTATGCAGGCGGCGGCAAGGTGGCCGTGGTGACCACGAAGAAAGCGGCGTCCCTGCTGGCAGGGAAAATCCCGGAGCTCATGGTTTCTTCCATCGGTGAGGGCCCCTGTTTCTCTGAAAAGGACTGCGGCGCAGCACTGGAAAAGGCGAAGGCCTACGACGTCATCGCCATCGGTCCGGGACTGGGCCGGGCGGAGGAAACGCAGAAGTTCGTGAAACGACTGGTCATGGGCTGGGATAAGACCATCCTCATCGACGCCGACGGCCTCTATGCCCTGAAGGAGCAGCAGGTGGACCTCACGAAATGCCCGGGCCGCCTCATCCTGACGCCCCATGTCGGTGAATTTGCCCATCTCACAGGCCTTTCTCCGGCGGAGGTGGAAAAAGAACGGATTGACGGCGCCATCCGGTTCGCCGTGGAAAACCATGTGGTCCTGGTGCTGAAGGGAGCGCCTACGGTGACCGCCATGCCCGATGGGAGGGCCTGGGTGAATACCACCGGCAATCCCGGCATGGCCACCGGCGGCATGGGGGATACCCTCACCGGCATCATCACGGCCCTGGCAGGACAGGGCATGAACGGTTCCTGCGCCGCCATGGCCGGCGTCTACCTCCACGGCCTGGCAGGAGACCTGGCGGCGGAAAAAGCTTCCGTAGGCTACCGGGCCAGTGACCTGGCAAGGCTGGTACCCCTGGCCCGGGAACGGGTGATGGAAGGAAAGTAGTGTTGGGGGCGATATTTCAGTATATCGAGCCGTTGGTATTCGGTGTTGACGGATAGAGTCACTCGCATGGGGCTGTTAGCTTCTATAGTGAACGACAAAAATAACTTTATTTAAAGCTGCACAGGGTTCGAAG
>NZ_UQKJ01000039.1 GCF_900541605.1 uncultured Dialister sp.
CTTTTAGTAGCCCGACGCTGCCCACGGGGCTGAGGTTAGCTGATGGAAACTGTTGAAAGCGCCGCAGGCGAATCAGCCTTCCTGGCAGCTAGCCGCTAGCAGCTAGAAGCTCCTCGCGAATGACTCTACCCGTCAGCGCACAAATCCGCCGCGAAGCGGCTGTCCAGCTCAAGGCCCAAGGCTCAAAGCTCAAGGCTATGACTCCAACCGTCAGCATGCCAAACAGCAAATTTCCATCAGCTCTACAAACCGCAATATTCCGATTTGCCCATTATAAAACCCGTGAAAATGAATGCTCATTTTCACGGGTTCCACTTACGTTCAATCAGTCATTATTTACGCCCAGCTCGTGTTCCACCACAGAAGCGATGTCATCCACGATCCGTTCCAGCTGGTTCAGTTCCTTGCCTTCCCCCATGACGCGGATGAGAGGTTCCGTACCGGAAGCGCGGACCAGGATACGGCCATCGGCACCCAGTTCCTCTTCTCCTGCTTTGATGGAGTCCTGGATCAGTTCATTGTCTTCCCAGCCATTCTTGCTGTACACTTCCACGTTCTTCAGGATCTGGGGGTACGTGGTCATGAGACCGTTCAGTTCAGACAGCTTCTTGCCGCTGTCCCGGAGAACCATGAGAGTCTGTACAGCGGTGATGAGGCCGTCGCCGGTGGTATTGAATTCCGGGAAAATAATGTGGCCCGACTGTTCGCCGCCGATGGAGTAGTTATGCTTCAGCATTTCTTCCAGTACATACCGGTCCCCTACTTTCGTGGAAACGGTCTGGCAGCCGTATTTTTTGAGAGCCTTGCCGAAGCCAAGGTTGCTCATGACGGTACCTACCACCATATTGTCGTTCAGGCGGCCTTCCTTTTTCATCTGCAGTGCATTGATGACCATGAGGTGGTCCCCATCCAGGACCTGCCCCTTTTCATCTACGAACAGGCAGCGGTCCGCATCGCCATCGTTGGCAATGCCGCAGTCCGCCCCTTCCGCCACCACTTTTTTCTGGAGGGTTTCGATGTGGGTGGAACCGCAGCCGTTGTTGATATTGACGCCGTTAGGTTCATGGAAGATCGGAACCACTTCCGCTCCCAGTTCAGAAAGGATGCCCGGGAGGAAATTGCTGGCCGCACCGTTGGCGGAGTCCGTCACGATTTTCATGCCCCTAAAGTCCCCATGGACCGTGGATTTCACGTAGTTCCGGTATTTTTCAGCCAGTTCCGGATGGTCTTCGATAACACCGATGCCATCGCCCGTAGGACGAACGATATCTTCATCGTGGCGGAGGATATTTTCGATTTCTTCCTCCGTCCTGTCCGGCAGCTTATAGCCGTTCCGGTCAAAGAACTTGATACCGTTGTCCGGGAAAGGATTGTGGGATGCGGAAATCACGACGCCCGCATCGTATCCTTCGGTTTTGGTCAGGTATGCAATGCCAGGGGTCGGAATGACACCCACAATATCCACGTTCACGCCGGATGCGCAGAGGCCCGCCGAAAGGGCTGCGGTCAGCATGGAGCCGGAAATACGGGTATCCATGCCGATCAGGAAACGGTGGTCCCCTTTTGTTTTGCAGAAATAAGCACCGGCTGCCCTGCCCAGCTGGTATGCCAGCTCCGGCATAAGTGTGGAATTGACCAGTCCACGGACGCCATCGGTACCAAATAGTGTAACCATTCTAGTTCCTCCCAAAAATTTCTTGAAATAACTTTCAAATCATACATCGAAAGGGATTTTAAGTCAAGTAAGAGCTGTAGATGTTTGGCAAGTGATTCCAAAGGACAAATTGCGGTTTGTAGAGCTGTTGGGGTTTGGCGGTTGGCATGCTTGCGGATGGAGTCACTCGCATGGAGCTCCTAGCTTCTAGCGACTAGCAGCTAGGAAGGATGATCCGCCTGCGGCGCTTCCAACATTTCCCATCAGCTATCCTCAGCCCCGTGGGCAGCTCCTTCCCGAGGAAGGAGCCTCCTGCAGAGTCAATTGCACGTTTTATGGCTAGAGTCGTTAGGATTCCAACTGCGGCGAAGCCGCCAAAGCACCCCAACCTCCCCTCTTTAGAGGGGAGGGAGACCGCTTGCGGTGGAGGGGTGCCGTTGGAAGCGCCGCAGGCTGGCCAGCTTTTCTAGAAGCTAGCAGCTAACAGCTAGAAGCCCTGCACGAATGACTCTATCCATCAGCGCCGCCCAACAGCTCGATATACTGAAAT
Source organism: uncultured Dialister sp. (assembly GCF_900541605.1). Classification (GTDB taxonomy): domain Bacteria; phylum Bacillota; class Negativicutes; order Veillonellales; family Dialisteraceae; genus Dialister. The sequence goes on from NZ_UQKJ01000039.1 coordinate 2,205, forward strand.
ATCGCGGTAAAGCCACCAGACCTCAATTCTCTTCACTCAATTCTCAAATCTTTCTTTCCCTCAGGCCTCGTCGATTTCTATCTTCACCGTCACCTTCGGCACCGCCACGCTGCCTCCGGTGGGTACCGGTACATTCACCAGAGTCTGGATATCCTTGCTGGCTCCGGTGACGTCGATGGGATCCAGATCCACGGTACGGTGATTTTCAAAATAGGAAATGGGGGCCGTCAGCGTAGCCACCGGCGGGGTTACGGTGATCTTACCGACCTTGTAACCCTTGGCCGGTTCCCCCTTTGTTTCTATTTTGATAGGAAGATTTCCAAGCTTCGTTTCCTCTTTCATCTTCACCGCCACTTTTACCTGGCTCGGCATGATATCGAGGCCCGTTACCGTGTTGCCGTCGGCATCCAGGATATTGACACTGTCGAATTCAGTAAAGCTCTTGTTCTTGCCGGAAATATTGACAGACACCACCGCCCGGTCCGCCTTCGCGATTTTGGAAGAGCTGCCGGCAATAGTAATGGTATCAGGGGTGACCTTATTGCTTACCACGGAGAAGTTAGCCTCCGGCGTACCGAAAATCTGCACGTTGGCGGGGAGCGTCTTGACCGCATAGGTATCCACCACCAGGTCAAAGGTCTTCGGCGTCACGGATACCACGGTCTCATCGCCGGGGACGGACACGTGAATCAGGGTATTCGGATAATCGCCGTCCGTAATGCCCGCCAGGTCCACGTAGGCCTTGATGTTATCGGCCCGCATGTAAATCATGTCGCTTCTGGACATACGGACCTTCACTTTCACCGTGGAGGGGACGTTCGTAGCCACCAGGGACCGGTCCAGGTTTCTCGTTTCCACCGGTACGGTATACATATTTTCCACCATGGGGTTCTGCTCATTCATCACGTACACCCACAGGGCGCAGGCAGCGATGAGGCAGAGCAGTTTCGGAAGCCACCATTCATATCTGGTATATTTCATTTCAAAGGCCTCCATTTCTGCAGCATGTCGGAGACGCCCTTCGGCTTGCTCTGAACAAGGTAATTCCGAAGGATGTTCTTCAGGCTCTCCGCATCCTGGCCGCGGTAAATATGGCCGCCATAGGTATAGGAAACGATGCCCGTTTCCTCACTGACCACCACGATGACGCAGTCCGCCTGCTCGGACATGCCTATGGCCGCCCGATGGCGGGTGCCCAGTTCCGTGGACAGGTTATGGTCACGGGTCAGGGGCAGGAGGCATCCCGCCGCCATGATCCGGTTTTCACGGATAATGACAGCCCCGTCGTGGAGCGGCGTATTGACGATAAAAATATTTCCAAGAAGTTCCTTGGACACAAGGCCTTCGATGCGGATGCCCGTATCGATGCGGTCGTCCAGACCCACGCTCCGTTCAAAGACGATGAGGGCGCCGATCTTATTGGCGGACATGGTCATGGTGGCAGACACCACATCATCGATGACGTGATCCCATTCCACCTCATTCATCACCCGGGAGGACACATAGAATTTTCCACGGCCGATCTGCTCCAGGGCCCGCCGGAGTTCCGGCTGGAACACCACCGGCAGTGCCACGATGAGCACGGTCATGAGCTTATCGAGTATCCAGCTGACCACATGGAGCTGCAGCCATCCTGCCAGCACCGTAAGGATACCGAGGAACACAAGCCCCTTCAGGAGCGCCGTGGCCCGGGTGTCCCGGATCAGTATGTATATGCGATATAAGAAAAAGGCAACCACCAGGATATCGAGAATATCCCACAGCCGCATGGTCATGAACAGGCCCTGTATCTGACTGAACATAGTCCGGAAGTTCTCCTTTATATAAGTAAAAAGTATTGATTATATGCAATATAGTTTTATTTTAGCATGAAACCGGAGATATGTGAAATGAACGGAGACAAACGGCGGTTTTGCATTCTTACGGCTGGCATCACATCTCTGAAACTTCCAGCTGCCCCAAAGGGTTGGCTCTATCCGTAAGAATGCAAACCCCTCGGTGCCCGCCCCTTTACCATCTTCCGCTCCTCCATTATACTTACATATGAGGAGGTCTTTTTATATGGCATTTACGCTCATCTGCCACGCCTGCGGGCAGAAACTGACTTTATTTGATTTAGACGTGAAGAAAAGGAAAGGCACCATCCGCTGCACCCGCTGCGGTGCCCGGATTTCCTATGATCTTGATAAAAGAAATATCCAGCAGTCCGGCTTCTGGGCCACCGAAGAACCGGCCTTCGACCCCAGGGCCAGGAATCGGCTCATGAACCAGCTGAAGCGGGAAGAAGCCAGGAAAGCGGCTGCCGAAGGAAAAGAGCCACCGGTGCTCCGGATGGAGACGAACCCGGTAAGGGCCCATGATTTCGATGACAATCCTTTCAGCGCAAAGCCGGGATTTGCAAAGTTCGATCTGAAAACGGGGCAGATCATCCCCGACGGTCCCCAGAAACCGGCTCCCCAGAAACCGGCACCAAAGACACCTGCAGCCAGCCCACGGAACCGGGATAAGGAAGAAATCACATTCAAAGTGGTGGACCGGAGCCACCAGAAGCGGACTATCCATGCCGCCCACCGGGCGCTCCCTTCCATGAGGAACACCACCGCCGGCAAAAGTGAAAAGACTTTCACCCCGCCGCCCCGCATCGTGACCCGTACCGCCCACCGGAACATGCAGCTCGTCCGCCAGGCTGCCCACCGCCAGATCGCTCCAAAGACCGTAAAAATTTCAAGAATCCAGTCCTTCTGGCAAAAGGTGAAGAGCTTCTTCTCCTTCCACCATTCCTGAAGGCCCCTGCTGCGCTGTTCTGCATTCTTACGATTAGAGTCATTTGGCACGGGGCTGCCAGGAAAGCTGGCCAGCCTGCGGCGCTTACCATCTGGTATTTCCGCCAGTCATTCGTGCCGCAGGCTGTAGAGCTTTCCCAGCCGCTAGTAGCTAGCAGCTAGAAGCCCCCGCACGAATATCTCTATCTGTCAGCGCAAACTTGACCTTATTATCAAAAGGAGGTATTCCCATGCACCATCTGTTTTTCCTCTGCTTTGCCCTGCTCATTCCTCTCGTCTTTCTTGGCGGCTGCGGTTCCTCTGCTTCCGATGCCTATCACAAAATCACGGCAGAAGCGGGTCATGAAATGATCCTGAAAGACCACATCACGGTCATCGACGTCCGGGAGCCTTCGGAATACAGCGAAGGCCACGTGCCCACAGCAAAACTCATTCCCCTGGGAACCATCGATGAATCGGTCACGGAAAAGCTGCCGGACAAGAAAGCACCGGTCATCGTATACTGCCGTTCCGGCGTCCGCAGCAAAAAAGCGGCCAATAAGCTGGTAGGACTGGGCTACACCGACGTCCGCGACATGGGCGGTATCCTGGACTGGCCCTATGAGATTGAGAAACAGGGATAAAAGAAAGAATTGCGGTGAGCTGTTAGAGCGAAGCTTACGGGTAGAGTCATTCGTGCGGGGCTTCTAGCTGCTAGCCTCTAGCTGCCAGGAAAGCTCGACAGCCTGCGGCGCCCCCAACAGCTAACCTCCGTCGCCTGACGGCGCCACCTCCTTCCCGAGGAAGGAGGCTAACGACCAGCGGCTCCGCCGCGATTGGAGTCCTAAAGACTCTACTCCTAAAACGTGAAATTGACTCAAAACGAGGCTCCTTCCTTGGAAGGCGGAGGTCCTGCAGAGGACCTCCGAGTCAGTTGCAAGTTGGCGCTTTTTCTGCACATCAAAGCGCCTTCCTTTTGTCAACTGACGCTGCCCACGGGGCTGAGGTTAGCTGATGGAAACTGTTGGAAGCGCCGCAGGCGAATCAGCCTTCCTAGCAGCTAGAAGCTCCATGCGAATGGCTCTACCCATCTGCGCCGAACACATCAGCTCGACAAACCGCAATATTCTCACTGTTCCCGGTATTTTTCCAGGAACGTCTTGATGAACTTTACCGGCCTGTCCAGACGGTCCACCGGCATCCGTTCATCCACCTGGTGGGCTTCACCCCATTCCGGTGTTCTTACCCGGCCGGTGAAGCGGAATATATGATCGCAGACCTCCGAATAATTCCGGGAATCCGTGGCTCCCAGCATAAGGTTTGGCGCCACCACCGTATCCTTTCCATAGACCTCATGAATCGTATCAGAGAGAAGGCCAAAGATCGGGCTGTCCACGCTGCCGGCGGGATGGGGATTTTCCGCATAAGACGCCTTCACCTGCACCCCGTCAGGCATGATGGACTCCAGATAGGCCTTCACAGAATCCACCGTATCTCCCTGAAGAATCCGCACGCTCAGGGTGGCCTCTGCATGGGAAGGAAGCACATTCGCCTGGCTGCTGCCTTCCGCCATGGTAACGGCGAAGGTGGTATGAAGGAGGGCATCGGTGATGCGGTCATTCTTTGCCAGCTTCACCAGTTGCTTCCAGTTCTTCTTCGGATGGCTCACCACATGCCGCCTTTCCTTATCCTGCAGCGGCGCTACCGCTTTGAGATGGGCTTTCACCAATGGCGTCAGGCGATAGGGCATGGGATGGGCTTCCACGGCCGCCATGGCCCGGGCCACGTCTCCCAGCACCGTCCCCCGGCCCGGTTTGCTGGCATGGCCGCCGGCACCATCTTTGTAGAGGACGAATTCATTGGGTGCCTTTTCCGCCATACCCACCAGGGCCAGCGGCGGATTTCCGTCCTCCCCCAGTTCCACATTGCCCCCTTCATCGAAGACGCAGGCCAGGTGCACCCCCTTCTCCTTCAGGTATTTTGCCGTGAGAACGGACCCTTTCTTATCGGGGCTGCACTGCACCTCCTCATTGTGCCCGAAGGACAGGTATATATCAAAATCCGGCCTGAAATCTTCCTCCAGCAGTTCTTCTATGGCATCCAGTTCAGCCGTCAGCACGGACTTGCAATCCTCAGCGCCCCGGCCCCAGAGGCAGCCATCGGCCAGGTCCCCGCCAAAGGGCGGATGGCTCCACTGCTCCTCGTGAATTGCCGGTACCACGTCCTGGTGGGCCATGAAAAGAACGGGATCCTTCTTCCGGCTTTCCGATTTCCAGTGGAAAAGGAGGCTCGCCTTGCCGATGGCCGTGAGCTCCATCTTTTCAAACACCAGGGGCCAGGCCTCCTGCATGTACCGGTGGAGCCGGTCAAACTGGGACCAGTCCGTATGTTCATCGTTTACCGAAGAAACAGTGGGAATGCGGACCACTCCCTGGAGATGGGAAATATATTTTTCAAGTTTGGTATCCATAGAAAACCTCCTTGGTATAAATAAGCGAGCTCCCCATTTTGACACTTAAATTGACTGTTGTCAGTGAGGAATGAAGAGTTCGGAGTAAAGGTACGGCGCACAATTCATATAGCGCCGCAAATTCCAGCTATTTATTCACTTTTCAAATCAGTATGGGCCATTGAGAATTTCCAGTGGACAACCGATCGGATGGACAGGCTTAGGGCTGCAGGTGCTTTGCACTGGATCCATAAGATGGACACGCCAACGAATGCAGCCTATGAACCTTATGCCCCCGCTTCAGCAAGCGAAGCATCGCTGAAGCACCTGGACAGCAGGCGCAGCGCCGCCAACCTATTGCCCTTACGCCCCATTCCTGCATCAAGAGTGGAAACTCGCAATACGTACGCACCAAACTGTTAAGGGCTGCGGAAATGGGTTCCCATTCCTGCAGCCCCTTATATTATATTACATATATATAGGGCAATGTCAGTACGCCATTACTTGCCCGCTTCTGCCTGCGCTTCATTCAGCTGGTCGAAGAGATTCCGGTGATACCATTTTTCGGAAATCTTCTGCAGCGTGCCATCTTTGGAGAGCTTCTCCAAAGCCGCTTCGATTTCATCTGCCAGCTTCTGTTCATTCTTATTCACGATAACCACGGTCTCATTAACTTTGATGGGCTTATCAAGAGCTACGATATCAAAGTTCATGGCCTTGGCAATATCTTCTACCCCCAGATTGTTTGGATATACCAGGGCATCGTACTGGCCATTCTTCAGAGATGTCAATCGTTCTGCCGGCGTAAGGCCATCCTGGATGGGCACTTCTTTCATGATATTGTCATGGGCCTTGTTCCAGTCCGTGAGAACCTTGTAAATGCCGCCGTTTGGCGTATTCGGTACCAGCTTGCCGCCGCCCTTGATGACGTCTTCCAGGCTATGGTATTTCTGTGCATTTTCCCTGGACATGTAAACCATGACGGAAGAAACGCCGATTGGTGTCTTGGGGACGATATAATCCTGTTCCCTTCTGGGAGTCCGGTAGTAACCGCCTGAAGCCACCTTGGCATCTCCCGATTCCATCATCACATCCTGTGTTTCCGGTGGAACTGCCTGGATGTCCAGATGGTAATCCTTCAGGTTCTTATTTACTTCCTGCCAGATATCATATTCATAGCCCTGAAGTTTGCCGTTTTCATCGGCCCAGGACAGCGGCCTTTCCGTACTGGACAGGACCAGTTTCACGCTGGTCTTTCCGTCAGCAGCTGCTGCAGCTTTGGAAGAAGCCGCTTTCTGGTCACCGCCGCAGCCTGCGAAAACGCCGGCTGCCAGCAGGGAAGCCAGGGCAATGGATGCAATTTTTAAAGATTTTTTCATAGGTATTCCTCCTCGTCATGGATGATGTAAAACAAAAAGGCCCCCGTCCTGTTCAGGACGGGAGACCCGCGATTCCACCTAAATTCGTATATCCGTCACCGGATATACCTTTGAGAGTTCTATCAAACCCCTGCCCTGTATCGGGAGCTCCCGGGAAGGCCTACTCTTTTTCAACCCGCCGTGCTCGGAAATGCACTTCATCAGCCTATCCGTATCCGCTTTCACTCTCCGGACTCGCTAAGCCGTCATCCGCTGACTACTCTTTTCTTCATTGCATTTTATCTATATGAATACACTATCATGGATAGGCGGCGATGTCAATAGGAAAGTGGCCATGGTATGGAGCGATTCAACCAATTGCGGTTTGTCGAGCTGTTAGAGCGAAGCTTACGGATAGAGTCATTCGAGCGGGGCTTCTAGGAAAGCTCTACAGCCTACGGCACGAATGACTGGCGGAAATATCTAGTGGAAAGCGCCGCAGTCGAATCAGTTTTCCTGGCTGCTAGCCGCTAGAAGCTAACAGCCCCGTACGAGTGACTCTATCCGTCAACACCGAATACCAACAGCGGGGCAAACTGAAATATCACAGCACCTTTTCCAGCCACTTTTCCATGATATCCGCAATCTGCCCATTATTCCTGTCTTCAAAGAGGAAATGGGTATTGCCATAAATACCGATATCCGGCAGGTGCAGTACCTCGGCATGGCCGCCGTGGCGGTTGATGGCCTCCGCCATGAGCCGCGCCTCCTGGAGCCGTACCCGCCAGTTGTCTTCCCCACCGTGGGGGCTGGGCTTTTCCGGAATATTATCCCCGAAAATCATGAGAATCGGAATCTTTGTGAGCTTTAGAAATTCTTCCATTTCCACGGGATACGGGGCCAGGGGACCGAAGGGACTGGAAGAAGTGAGGGGCGCCGGTGCTTCTTCTTTGGGAAATACGAAGCCCACCCCCGGTTCCAGGGCAATGATGGCCCTCACTTTTCCGTTTTCCATAGCCCCCAGCCATCCCGGCAGGCCTCCCTGGGAATGGGTCACAAGAACCGATGGCCCCGCCCGGTCCACGGCTGCCGAAAGGGCCTGGGCCGCAAGCTTTGGATCAAAGGCCCCCGTATTGGGTGTTCCCTTCTGCCAGAACTGCTCCTCCGCCTCTTTGGTGTGGGGAATCTGTACATGATCGAAGTACTTCGGGTAATGGCCGAACCGGAAGATATCAAACCAGAGGGCTTCATCGGCCACAGGTTTTACTGTTCCTTCCACACCGGAAGTACCGGCGCGGCCCCGGCGGGGCTGGTCCATAAGGTACACCGGATACCCCTTTCGGAGAAAAATCGTCTGGAATCCTTCCCGCCCGTCCGGCGTAGTTTCAAAGGAAGCGCCACTCTGGCCGGCGCCGTGGAGGAATACAAGACTTACCTTCTTCGCATTCGCCGGTACCTGGTAAAAGACATACCCCTGATCCACATGTTTCTCCTGCCCCGCAGGAGACAGGGCATGGGACTCATCGTAGGTGCCGGACTCTTTAATCACCCGCCCCCCGACGGTGAAGCTGCCCTGGTCCATAATAATTAATGGCTTTTTCTGCATAATTCCAACATCTGCCTTATCATCTGCATAAGAAATCAATGGCATCACTGCCAGCACCATCGAAACGGCTATGGCTGCAAGGATATTCATATCTTCACCCTAATTCTACCGCTTTTCTGACCGCCCTTAAATTCTCATCACTGCAATCCTGTGCTACCACGCAGCCCGGTCCAATCATAAGCCCTTTCCCATCTACTTCGGCAATGGCTTCATGAATATGGGCGATAATCTCTTCCGGCGTACCATCTTTCACTATATCATCCCGTACTTCCTTTCCATCCACTACTTTTGTTGCCGCCCTGATACCGGCAAGGAATGGTTTCTCTGTCAATTTTCTGGCCTCTTTAAGAGATGGCGCCGTATTCCGAACAGCTGCCGGATATTTATTGAATATTTCTTCGTAATATACATCCAGACCATGGATATGAACTACATTGAACCATGTTTTTTTAACGTAACTGTCCATGATCTGGAGGTCATAAAATTCGCCGAATTTTTTGAATTCTTCCAGGCTGAGCTGCTCTTTCCTTGCATCCTGGGTAGCGAAGAAAAAGCCATCGACTCCAGCCTCAATATTATACTGGATAAAATCATTGGTAACTGCAGCAATGACCGACAAAGCATGGTGTACTTCTTCCGGATACAGCTTCAGGTCTTCCAGGACTTTCCCACCTGTCAGCTTATGAAGCGTCGTAAGCGGGCTGAAAATAGTCTGGATAATCGGTGTATGGGGAGACACTTTTTTTGCCAGAAGTCTGGCAAATTCTACCTGTTTGCCATAAGTGCCCTGGAGCCCTGAGATCGGTTCCAATATTTTATATCCTTCTCTATCGGTAATGCCCGGTCTGGCCAGTGTAACTGGCTTGCCGGTCTGGCAGTAAATATTAAGCTTGGCCCCAAAATCCTGGATTCCATAGTTTCCAAAAGGCATCATTTTGATAAAATCGAAATCATAGGTATCAACAAATGATGCTTCCGCATCTGCAAGAGAAACCAGATCCTGATCATACTTAGAAAAATGAAACCATACAGATACAGGGACCCGATCCGGTTCCTTTCCATCTACCACCGCTCTTACTCGTTCTTCTCTATTCATCATAATCCCTCCAAAGAAATCAGTTTGCACTCATTCCGCGTTTTCTCAGCGCCGCTTCCCAACGATTAAAAATAAAGGTCAGGATAATGCAAAGGCCCCAATAAATAACAGCATCCGCAATATAGGGCTCCGTCCTGCGGCTGTACAGGGCAGCAAACAGGTTGGCCGCCGAAAAAATATCCACAATTTTGATGGTAAATAACAGTGAAATTCCTTTGATTGCGTGAAGATAATAGGTAAAAAAAGTAGGGAGCACTACAGTCAAAGCCTGGGGAAATACAATTCTCCTGTAAGCCATGAAAGGAGATAATCCCATGGCTACAGCTGCTTCATACTGCCCGCGGGGAACTGAAAGCAAAGCACCCCGGATATTCTCCGATTGAAAAGCCGCATGAAACAGTATGAAAAGAATATAGCCGGTCCAATAGGGACTCACGTCGAAAAATTTAATTTCCCTGCCATAAAAAGCACTGAGCACCGGAGCCATCAGAAAAGGGATGGTGTAGTAAGCTATAAAAATCTGTACAATGGCCGGTACAGAACGGGTAAAAGAAACCCATACTGCCAGAATCGGATTTAATATGCGATGGTGCCCGATTCTGATTACTGCCACCAGTGCTCCCAGAACAATCCCACCGACAAGAGTAACGGCCGCCATGAAAAGGGTATTGGGAACAGCCTTCAGAATATAAAAAAAGGCATCTATTACAGCATTTCCATCGATACTCATGATACCCTCCTGTTCAGAATACGGGTTTGCCGATTTTCCAGGTACTTCATCAGTGATTCAAGTACCGCAATCATCACCCAGTACAAAATGGCAACCGCCAGATAACTTTCCAGTTTCCCTATCCCCTGGTGGACTGTAATAATGAGATTTGCCCTCCCCATAAGGTCCATAAGGCCAATCATATACATGAGAGAAGTATCTTTGACAATCTCAATCACCTGGTTCACCAGCAGCGGAAGAACGGTTGGAATCATCTGCGGCATAACGACCTGCACTATTTCCTGCGCTGGCGTCATTCCAAAAACTTCAGCTGCTTCCTTCTGTCCTTTTTCAATTGAAAAATAAGCGGGTCTTATGATCTCTGCGATTACCGGAGCATAGGCAAATACCATGGTAATGTAAACATAAATAATCTTATTGAGGCTTCCCTGGACAAGGCCGCTGGCTTTCAGCAGGAAAGGAACCAGAAAATAGGAAAGAAAAAGGAGAAGCACAAAAGGCATGCTCCTCACAAAGGAAAGCCATACGTCTGTTATCGGCATGAGAATCGGAATCCTGAGAATTCGAATAATGGAAACAAGTATCCCCGCCAGGATACAAAGAACAGCAGATACCACGATAACTTCAAAGGTAAATGGTATCGCCGAAAGCAGCTTCGGGAGAACTTCCAGGAAATAAGAAATACTGAATGTAAGCAATCCTGTCCCCTCCTTACACTGCAAATTCCGGCTCACGATGGATCATACGGCGGAGGAAAAGTCTTGTTTCTTCCTGCCTCGGATGATAGAAGATCTCTTTTGGAGAGCCCTCTTCCACAACATAACCGGCATTCATGAAGAGCACCCGGGATGAAATATCCTTAGCAAAATTCATTTCATGGGTCACGATAATCATGGTGATTCCTCTTCCGGCAATATCGGAAATCGTATCAAGTACTTCACCGACCAGTTCCGGATCCAGAGCAGATGTAGGCTCATCAAACAGAATAACTTCCGGTTGTGGTGCCAGGGCTCTGGCAATCCCCACCCTCTGCTGCATACCACCGGAAAGTTCTGCCGGATACATATCCTTATAAGAATCCATATGGACCTTTTCAAGTTCCGTCATGGCAATCTCATAGGCGTCCTTTTTCTTCATTCCTTTGCCATAGATAAGCCCGGTCATCACATTTTCCACAACCGTCTTATTTCTGAACAGATTGAATGACTGGAACACCATAGTCGATTTCTGGCGCAGCTGTTTCACTTCCTTTTTGGTGATATGGGAAAAATCAACCTTCACATCGCCAATCCGCAGCACACCGGAATCAGGAACTTCCAGATAATTCAGGCAGCGGAGAAGGGTTGTTTTCCCTGTACCCGATGGTCCAAGAATGGAAATAACTTCTCCCTTTTCCGCAGAAAAAGATACGTGATGTATGACTTCTTTGCTTCCAAAGCTCTTTTTTAATCCATCCAGTTCAATCAGTGTATTCATGAAAAACAACTCCTTTGTAGCATGCCTGCTGTAATCAGTCTTTCAAAAGTTTAAAAAGATCATCTTTATAATATTTTTCGGAAATCTTTGCTAATGTTCCATCCTGTCTGAGTTCACCCAGGGCCTCATTGATTTCCTGTGCCAGTTTTTCTTCATTCTTATTGACCAGCACATAGGTCTTATTCACCTTAACCGGTTCTTTAACTGTCTCGATTTCAATGCCCAGTTTAGCGGCATGATCCAGTACGCCAAGATTATTGGGTGTGATCAGTGCATCAAACTGTCCGCTTGCCAATCCTTTCAACCGCTCTGTCTGTGAGAAATCTGCCTGCACCGGGATTTCTGGAAGCGGATTGCCATGGGCATTATTCCATTCTGTCATGATACGGAAGGCCCCACCATTTGGTGAGAACGGTACCAACTTCAAGTGGGCATTCACCACATCTTCCAGATTGGAATATTTCGAAGCTTCCCCTTTCCTGACATAAATCATGAGGGAAGAGGCACCAATCGGATTTTCCGGAAGGAGGAACTGCTCCTGCCGCTGCTTGTTACTGTAATAGCCACCGGCTGCTACCTTGGCTTCTCCGGATTCCATCATTACATCCACGGTCTCATCCGGAACTGCATCAATATCCAGCGTGTAGTCTTTCAATTTCTTGTTGACTTCCAGCAGAATTTCGTATTCATATCCATGAAGCTTTCCATCTTCATCTTTCCAGTTAAGTGGTGGCTCATTACTGGAAATCAGTGTTTTCACCGGTGTTTTTCCATTGGCTGATTTTGCCGATTCCGCCTGCTGGCTGTTCCCGCATCCCGCAAATACGCCTGCCGTCAATACCACTGCTGCTCCAAGAATTGCTGCCTTTTTCCAAACTGATAACTTCATAAGAATCACCTTTTCATCGAATATAAAAAATCCCGAAAGAATAAAATTCTTTCGGGACGATAGATATCGTGGTTCCACCCAACTTCACCAAGCAGTCACCTGCTGCAGTCTCAAGAAGTACTTCTAAGGGAAATTTTCCCTGTACCCCTGCGCTGTAACGGGCGTCTCCCGGTATGGCTTACTGTCAGTTCAGCCATCGGCTCTGAAATGCACTTCCCCATTCTATCCGTATCCGCTTCCACCCGCCGGACTCGCTTTGCCGTTTTCGAAAAGGTACTCTCTTTCTTCCCTGCCTGTGTAGATGAATTTTTGTAAATATGTCCCCCGGCCGGTTTCCCGGCCGGGAACATGGGGATGCAGGCTTTCGTCCTGCTCCATAGTTAAGCTGCTCAAGGTCCTTTGGTTCCAGCGGCTCAGGGCTTTGTCCCCTGCCTGCCTTGACGGTGTCCCCATGGGATCCCTGTCAGCGAAATGACTTATTTTTTGTAGAACTGGCGGTACGCTGGAGCCGAAATTCCGAGGAACAGAAGGCAGCCGGCCAGGCCCCATTTCAGTTCATTCAGTTCCTTTGCAATCAGCTTGCCCATGTTTCTCATCCTTTCTTCTGTAAATCAAAAAGCTCCCGTCCCATAAGGGACGAGAGCCATAGCTTCGTGTTTCCACCCAATTTCATATACCCGTCACCGGATATACCTTAAGAGGTTCTATCAAACCCTGGCCCTGTATCGGGAGCTCCCGGGAAGACCTACTGCTGTTTCAACCTTCCAAACTCAGAAATGCACTTCAGCTCCCTATCCGTGTCCGCTTGCACTCTCCGGACTCGCTTTGCCGTCTTCAGGACGCTTACTCTTTTCTTCATCGCTTTGTTGTAAGTAACTTTAGCACTGTTATTTATGACTGTCAAGGGGGAAATTTGCAGATTTTTTCTCAATCCGCCCAATTGCGGTTTGACGAGCTACTTTGTTCGGAGCGGATGGGTAGAGTCTTTCGCATGGAGCTTCTAGCTACTAGCGGCTAGCTGCCAGGAAGGCTGATTCGCCTGCGGCGCTTTCCATCCGATGTTTCCACCTGCCATTCGTGCCGTAGGCTATCGAGCCATCCTAGCAGCCAGGAGCTAACAGCTATAGTAAACGACATTAATTACTTTACTTTAAATCGATGTATCTATGTGCTATACTTCAATTGGAGGTACAGTACATATGAACAATCGAAA
>NZ_UQKJ01000040.1 GCF_900541605.1 uncultured Dialister sp.
CGTGCCGTAGGCTGTTGAGCCTTCCTAGCAGCTAGGAGCTAACAGCTAGAAGCCCCCGCACGAATGACTCTATCCATCAGCGCCGCCCAACAGCTCGACAAACTGAAATATTCCAATTTTCCATGACACTTCCCGCTTTACTAGGGTATAATATTAATCAAAACCATGATATGCCCCACCGGCACGAATGGAATCCTATACTACTGAGGTGATTTGTATGGAAAAGAAAGCTTTCCGCCAAAGAACGATTGATGAATTTCTGGATGATTTAGGGAGCCGTACACCTGCCCCCGGCGGCGGCGCTGCCGCCGGCCTACTGGGAGCCCAGGCCTGTGCCCTGGCTGAAATGGTGTGCCACCTGACGGCATCCAACAAGGCCTATGCCGAATTTCATGATAAAGCCAATGAATATGCCGGCCTCTTCAATATGGCCCGTTCCATCTTCCTGGATCTCATGGATGAAGATGCCCAGAACTTTCTGGAACTCATGGATACGCTTCGGGCCATCCGCAGCCTCCCCCTGGAAGAGCGGCAGTTAAAGCAGGTAGAAGCTTTCAAGAAAGCCATAGAAGCGCCCCAGCAGATGGCTCAGACCATGAGCGACCTGCTCCCCAGTTTCACGAACCTGCTCCTCAAGGGAAATAAAAATGCCCTGAGCGATTCCATCATGGCTGCCCAGAGTGCCATCGCCTGCATCCATGCATCCATTATTAATGTAAAAATCAACCTGAAATATATTGATGATGAATTCTATGAGCATGAAATGAAAGATACCATCACCACCTGGGAAAATGCGGTTTCCGCTATTGATGCTGTCCTGACGTATCAGGTGGACCTGTAACCGGAGACAGCCATTACAAACAATGAAATCCAATTGTTATACCGCCGGAAAAAGGAGGTTTCTATGAAAGAAGAAAACCCCTCGTCCCAGTCATTTAACCGGCAGCTGTTTCGGACCTACGTGGCTTTGGACAACTGGCACAAATTCCGGCTCCGCCTGTTCATAGAAGGGATCTTTGCAGGCATATTGGGCGGCCTTGCCATCAGTCTCTTCCGCTTTCTTTTGGGAAAAGCGGAGGAGATCCGTATTTTTGTGTATAATGCTTTCCTCATTCCAGCACTGGAAGGGAAAAATATCCTGCCCCTGGCGGGGTGGATCCTGGCACTGGCCGTAACGGCCGCCGTCATGTATGCCATGTGCCGGTATGCCCCCATGGCATCGGGCTCCGGCATTCCCCAGGTGAAGGGCGTCATTCTCGGCCTGTACAAAATGAAATGGTTCCGCATCCTGTGGGTGAAAATCCTGGCCGGTGCTCTGGGTATCGGCGCAGGCCTGTCCCTGGGCAGGGAAGGGCCATCCATACAGATCGGTGCCGTGGCAGCCCAGGGGCTGTCCCGTTTTCTGGGGCGGACGAGGATGGAAGAGCGGTACCTTATCACCAGCGGCGCCAGTGCCGGTCTGGCGGCTGCTTTCAATGCACCCCTGGCGGGCATGATGTTTGCTTTGGAAGAACTTCACCGGAACTTTTCCGGCGCCGTTCTTCTGCCCACCATGACCAGCGCCATTACGGCCACCATTGTGACCCGGTTCTTCTTCGGCAACAGCACCAGCTTCCATTTCATCAACCTGGTTCCCATGCCCACGGAACACCTGGGACTGGTAGTACTCATTGCCATCTCCGCGGGAATAGCAGGCATCATCTTCAACTATGGGCTGCTCCATATCGGCGCCTTCTATAACCTGAAGATTTTCAAAAACCAGTACTATAAAATTCTCTTCGCCCTTCTGGTATCCGGCGCCTTGGGATTCATCCTTCCCCAGGTCCTGGGCGGAGGCAATAAGCTGGTGGACCAGCTGGCTGCTAACCACTACAGTCTGTGGTTCCTTCTTGTCCTCCTGGGAGCAAAGTACATCTTTACCCTCATCAGTTACGGATGCGGTGTACCGGGCGGCTTCTTCCTGCCCCTCCTCGTAACCGGTGCCCTCCTGGGTTCTGTAGAAGCAAACGTACTGGTTTCCCTGGATCTTATTAATGAAGTCTTTACGCCCAATATCATCATCATAGGCATGGTGTCCCTCTTTGCCGCCAGCGTCCGTTCCCCCATCACCGGCACACTGCTCATTCTGGAGATGACCGGTGACTTCGGCCACCTCATGGCCCTGGCCCTTGGATCGGCGGTGGCTTACATTACAGCGGAGCTTCTGAAGGGTGAACCCATTTATGATGCGCTCCTTGAAAAATCGCTGGCCACAAAGCCCGATAAATCCTGTGAAGAGGAAAGAAACATCATCGAAGTGCCCGTGGGAAGCGGCTCCATCCTGGAGGGCCGGAAGATTTCCGAACTGCCTCCCATGAAGCAGACCGTGGTCATCGATCTGAAGCGCCGGGGCGAAAGCATGATACCGGATCCCGATATCAAACTGCGGGCAGAGGATTTCCTCTATATCCTCACGGCTTCCAAAAATGCGGAAATGCTGAAGCGGATGGGGGAAGAACAGGTTCCCCGGGACCACGTAAGGAGGAAATTTGACCGGCAGCGCTGAGAAAGTGCCGGTTAATCCGCAAAGTCCGATTGTACATGTATTTCCTTTCATTTCGTCCATAAAAAAGAGCTTTGAAAATGTATCATTTCCAAAGCTCTTTTAATTATCTCCGACCTCTTCTTCTCATGGCCGTCCTGCCGGGACTTCCCCGCCGGATAACCCGGGACGGGCGGGGCGCTTCTTCCGAAGAAGCGGAAGCTTTCCCTGTACCCAGTTTGCCGGTGCGGATAGCGGTCCTCTTGGCAATCATGAACCAACCCGCCAGCTTATCCGCCGTTTTCCCTTCGCCGCTGTTCTTTGCCATGCTGTCATTGGGGAAGGCCTTACGGTAATATTCCACCGCATTTTTGCTGTTCGTTTTGTCGTCGCCGGCAACGCTCTTAAATTCCATGAGGTTTTTTCCAAGGAAAACGATAAGAATCACCGGATATGCCGCCAGGGGATATACCTGCTCCACAATGGAAAGAGCGATAATCACCACCGCCACCACAATGGCCGCCATGGCTGTGTATTTCTGCATATTCAGCATTTTCCGGAACTTGTCATCCATAGCGGAGAGCCAGATATTTCCGTTAGCCCGGAAATAATTGAGGAACTCCTTATCCCGGAAACTGCGGTCCCCTTTATGGTGGTCAATAATCTGGTCCACAATGCGGGCCACATTTTTCTGCATGCGGATCATCTGATACCCGATGAGGAATCCGATAGTCGTCACAATGACGGCAATTACAATAAAAGCCATAGAATCCATAAGAAACTCCCTGTCATAAAACGATACGGGCATCCTGCATGGAAAATGCCCAAAACCAGCTGTTACATATTCCTATATTATACTCACCACCGGGGCCATTGGAAAGACCGCAGCCCTGATACCGATACGAACCGCCACGGACAGATCATATTCCCTACTTCAGCCACAGGTGAAGTGCAGCCGTGGCCGCCTGTTCCGGCGTAATATATCCTTCCTGGGCCATGAGGGCCAGGACCGTGGTCATCCGCTTAGCCCCCTCCTGGGGATGGGCGATGGGATCATAGGCCGATGGTGCCTGTGGCAGACCTGCCAGCATGGCACACTGGGACAGGTCCAGGTCCTTCGGTTCTTTGCCGAAGTAAGTACGGCTGGCCTCGCCGACACCATAGGCGCCGTGGCCGAAATAAATGGTATTGAGATAGAGTTCCAGAATCTGGTCCTTGGAATAATTATGCTCCAGCTGCACCGCCAGTGCCAGTTCTTCCACCTTCCTCGTCATGGTCCGTTCATTGGAAAGGAAGATATTCTTCACGGTCTGCTGGGCAATGGTACTGCCGCCCTCCACCGTTTCTCCGGCCATGTAGTTTGTGAATGCCGCCCGGCCCACACCGATGAGGTCGATGGCCCCATGTTCGTAATACCGCCGGTCTTCCGTAGCAATGATTCCTTTCTTCAAAAGGTCCGGAATCTTGTCGTAGGGGACAAATTTCTCTCTATGGACCCGGCTTTCCAGGGCCGGCTTGAAGTGGGCCACATCATTCCACTTCTCCTGTAACGTCTGTGCTTCCGCTTTGGTAGATTTTGGACTTGCCGGCAGCTCTTTCCCGGGATTTCCGCTATTGCTTTCTTTGGTACCGGATGAGGAAATACCGGATGCCAGGGAAGAGACCGTCCCCTTTATAGTGGCCAGTACGCCCGTATCTTCAGCGGGGCGGCTGTCTTTCTGTGCCACCACCGCAGATGATGTGTGGGACTTCACCGCATTCCGGGAAAGCTCATCTCCCTGGGAGATGCCCCAGTACACCGCTGCCCCCAATATCAGTAACAGAAAAAGAAATTTCTTCATCATGCTTCCTTTGGTAAAAAACACATTTTCTTTTCATTTTATCATATTTAGAATAAAAGGGCAGTGGCCTTCAGATAGAGCCGACCGAAACAGCCTGACAGCGGGCAGCTCAAGGGGAACAGGCTACACCCAAAGGGGGCAGTGCACGAAAAGATTCGGAATGAGGAATGGCAGCCCGACGCATCAAAACCTGGAGGTTCTGCATAGGACCTTTATCTCCAGAGGTCTGCATGCTCGGGGACAGGGATATATAAAACCGGCAGCGCTATATAAGCTGTGGGCCGCCTCCATCATTCCTGATTCCTCACTCCTGATTATTTGCGTTCCCCCTCCTTCTCCCGGCCCCGTATCCATCCCATGCAGAGGTCCCCTAAATATGGTATAATAACAGAGAATGCATATAAATATTGTATATATATAGAAACGACAGTAGTTCATGCATATGGACACTGTATTTTTTTGTCGAGGAGCAATCTATGTCTGAAGAAATTCATGAAATCCAGGCCCACCATGCAGAAGAAAATGGCAAGAGCGACTATGGCGCCAAGGATATACGAGTACTGGAAGGGCTGGAAGCCGTCAGGCTCCGCCCGGGCATGTATATCGGCTCCACTTCCGCCCGGGGGCTCCACCACCTGGTCTATGAAGTGGTGGACAACAGTATCGATGAAGCCCTGGCCGGCTACTGCACCCACATCGAAGTGACCTTGAATGATGACGGCAGCTGCACGGTCACCGATAACGGCCGTGGTATCCCCACAGGCATGCATGAAACCGGAAAACCGGCCATGGAAGTGGTCCTGACTGTCCTCCACGCCGGCGGCAAATTCGGCGGCGACGGCTACCCCATTTCCGGCGGCCTCCACGGTGTAGGTATTTCCGTAGTCAACGCCCTGTCTGAATGGATGACGGTCACCGTCAAGAGAGAAGGCCACTTCCATGAAATGAAACTGTCCCGGGGCGACGTGACAGAGCACATGAGAACCTACGGGGAAACCGACGAAACCGGTACCTCCGTCACCTTCAAGCCGGATATCGAAATTTTCAAAGAAGGCATTGACTTCGACTACGAAACGCTGAAAATCCGCATGCGGGAACTGGCTTTCCTGAATAAGGGCCTCACCATTACCCTCACCGATAACCGGGACGGTGCCACCCACCAGGACGTTTTCCATTATGCCGGCGGCATCACGGAATTCGTTCAGTTCCTGAATGAAGGAAAAGACCTGGTAGACCCGTCGGTTATTTCCTTTGAAGGGGAAAAAGACCGGGTCATCGTGGACATCGCCATGCAGTACCAGATGGGCTACAGCGAAAACATGTACACCTTCGTCAACGATATTAATACCGTAGAAGGGGGCATGCACCTGGCCGGCTTCCGTACCGCCCTCACCCGGGTGCTCAACGACTACGCCCGGAAGAACGGCATTCTGAAGCAGAATGAAGACAACCTTTCCGGCGATGATGTACGGGAAGGTCTCACCTGTGTCATTTCCGTCAAAGTACCGAATCCCCAGTTTGAAGGACAGACAAAGACAAAGCTGGGCAACCTGGAAGTCAAGAGCATCGTTGACTCCATCGTATCAGAAGGCCTGAAGACCTACCTGGAAGAGCATCCCCAGGAAGCCCGGGCCATCGTAGAAAAAGGCATCACCGCCAGCCGGGCCCGGGAAGCTGCCCGGAGAGCCAGGGAACTGACCCGCCGGAAAAACGCGCTGGAAGTTTCCAGTCTCCCCGGAAAGCTGGCAGACTGCACAGAACGAGATCCAAAGCTGACAGAGATTTACATCGTCGAAGGGGACTCCGCCGGCGGCTCCGCCAAGTCCGGCCGTGACCGCCGCTACCAGGCCATCCTGCCCCTTCGCGGCAAAATTCTGAACGTAGAAAAAGCGCGGCTGGACCGGGTGCTGAATTCCGATGCCATCCGCACCATGATTACCGCCTTCGGCACCGGCGTCGGCGAAGACTTCGATATCACGAAGCTCCGGTACTACAAGATCATCATCATGACCGATGCCGATGTGGATGGTGCCCATATCCGCACCCTGCTCCTGACTTTCTTCTACCGCTACATGAAGCCCCTTATCACCGAAGGCCATGTGTACATTGCCCAGCCTCCGCTTTACCAGATTCGTAAGGGCCGCCAGAAATACTACACCTACGACGACGATGAGCAGAACCGTTTGCTCGATGAAATCGGCCGTGACGGCTGCGTCATCCAGCGCTACAAAGGGCTCGGCGAAATGGACCCGGAACAGCTGTGGGATACCACCATGAACCCGGAACAGCGGGTTATGCTGAAAGTAGAACTCACAGATGCCATCGAGGCAGATCGTCTTTTCACCATCCTCATGGGCGATAAAGTAGAACCACGGCGCAAATTCATCGAAGAACATGCCAAAGAAGTCACAAACCTGGACCTGTAATACAGAAACCCACCTCCGTTTCCGCGGAGGTGGGTTTTTATTGCGCAAGTTTTAAGGCTGCAGAAGAGCAGCTGTCGGCTGCCGGATAGAGATGACGGCGCCGAAATTTTATTCATGGTCATGCAGGACCGCATCCATCCATTTCTCGATGATTTTCCAGCGGTGGCTGTTTTTCAGGTAACCGAAGGACAGGCCATATTTCCCGTCCTGAAATTCCAGTACATAGAGCTTCTCCCTGTTTTCCGGCGTAAGGAGGGCTTTCACCAGGTTCTTCGGGCAGAAATAGGCGCCTTTTCCCATAAGGCACAGATCCAGCAGGGTCTCCATATTTTCCGACTCCACGGCAATCCAGGGAGAAAAGCCGGCATCCCGGAACAGCTTCCTTGCCAGGGCCCCGGCAATATCCTCTTCACTGTTCAGGAGGAAGGGGCAGTCCGCAAAGCGGAGGGAGAGCCCCCGCTTCCGCTGTCCTTCAGGCATGAAAATCCGCCCTGTCTCTTCTCCCCAAAGGCCCTTTGCCAGATCCTTTGAAACCAGAAGGACGATTTCCTCTTCCATCCAGGGACGGTGGGCGATGCCCGGCAGCTCCCCCAGTACCCGGGCCATGGCCACATCGATTTCGTCGCGCTTCAGGGCATTCCAGATATCCTCGTTCGCCATCTCATGAAGCCGGATACTCACATGGGGATAGGTCTCCCGGAAGGAAGCGATAACCTCTGGCAGTTCCACCCGGCCCCGGCAGGGAGCAATACCGATGCGGAGAATGCCTTTATACTGCCCTGATACGTCGGACAGCTCCCGTTTCAGGGCCAGTTCATTCCGTGAGAAAATCCGGGCATACCGGAGGAAAACCGCTCCGCTGTCCGTAAGTTCCAGCGGCACATGGCGGACGAAAAGCTTCGTTCCCACCTCTTTTTCCAATCCCCCGATATGGGCGGACAGGGTCTGCTGGGTAATATGGAGTTTCTCCGCTGCCCGGGTGAAATTCTTCTCTTCCGCCAGGGTGAGGAAATATTTCATGGATAAGAAATTCATAGGACCTCCTGTGTGCTGATATAAGCCCCACGAGAAAAGGGTAGAAAATGAATCAGAAATAAGTTAGGAATTAGGAGTAGATGTGCGGCGCACAAATTGTATAGCGCCGCTTCTTCGATTTCCCGACCGCATCATTTCGATCGGCGAAAGCATACCGGATAGCTCTGTCGCTAAGAATCGCTGCAGCTGCGATGAGTGGAAAGATCTTTCCTGCATTCAGGAATACAGAGAAAAGTGACTCGGCGGCTGAAGTGACCGATTCTCTCCGATATCTGACGGTCTGCCGTCTGACCTCTCCAAAGGGGCATGTATGGAGCGAATAGAATCATTCACACAAATGGACTCGCGGTCAATCACTGATACAGTAATTTTCCTGTATTATATACAAGAAATGACGGTTTTTCAATGAATGGGCAAGGGTTTATAATAAAGGTGCCGTAAAAGGGAATCAAAAAAGCTTTCCCTTTTTTTATTTCCTTTCCGGGAAGCCCCGGATTCCCCCTTAGCGATGGGCTTCCTGAAAATTTTCCGGAAAGAAGTGTGGTTGTATGAAACAGAATGTGGAACTTCTAAGCGGCCCCGTGGCCTTTGGCATAGCCGCCTGGCTCCTGTCAGGTACATTCTCCCTGACCGCCGCCCTGGCCCTGGCCACGGCCCTCTGGATGGCCCTGTGGTGGATATTCCGACCCGTATCTATTTATGTCACCGCCTTTATCCCCATTATTGTCAATTCCCTTTTTAACCTGATCCCCATGAACCATGTGATCAGCCAGTATTTTTCTGAAATCGCCGTCCTCCTTCTGGGCTCCGATCTCATCTGTCTCACCTGGACCACCACGGGCCTGGATAAGCGGATTTCCGTGCGGGCCCTCTGCTCCATCGGCACTTCCATGAAAAACCAGATTTTTGTATGGTTCATGGCTTCCACGGTGCTGTCCATATTCCTGCCGAACGTGGTGGTGGCAGCCATCTTCTGCCCCATTGCCGTGGCCATGCTCCACTTCGTGGGAGAAAAGGATATCAGCACCAGTAAGACCGCCATCCCCATTCTCCTGGCCATCGGCTGGGGCAGCGGCATCGGTGGATTCGGCTCCCCCATCGGTTCGTCGGCAAACCTGGTAGCCATTTCCTACATCGAACAGCTCACGGGCCACGAATTCATGTACCTGGACTGGGTCATCCGGTTCCTGCCGATTCTGGCCATCGTTTCCATCGTGAACCTGCTCTTCCTTTTCTGCATGCACACCCCCGTAAAAACACTGCCCGGCACAAAGGGCTACTTCCAGGACATGTACAAAGCCTTCGGCCCCATGAAACGGGGAGAAAAAATCGGCCTCGTTGTCTTTGCGGCGGCCACCATCCTCGCCTTCGTCCGTCCTCTCTTTGCAGCGCTCCTGCCGGCCATGAAACCGGCCTACGTATTCCTTTTCATGGGGATGCTCATGTTCTTCCTGAAAGATGAAAACCATAACCCCATGCTCACCTGGAAATATGCGGAAAGCCACGTCATGTGGGGCATGATTGCCCTCTTTGCCAGCGGCCTCGCCCTGGGACGCATGGTCATCGAGACCGGTGCCATTGAGACTCTGTCCGCCATCATCGCATCCCTGAACCTGACCCCCGGTATCGCCGTCATGGCCATCGGCTGTGTCTTTGCGGTATTCCTGTCCGAACTTTCCAGCAACACCGCCTCCGCTTCCATTTCCATCCCCGTGGTCACCGGCATCGCCCAGTCCCTGGGACTGAACCCGATTCCCTATATTCTCGGAACCATTGCTGCTGCCAACTGCGCCTACATCCTGCCGGTATCCACCCGAGCCATTCCTATCGGCTACGGCCTCTCTGCCGGCGCCCAGATCAGCTATGGCGTCCGCCTTTCCATTATCACCGTCATCGTAGTCACCATCGTCTGCACCCTGTGCATGGATTTTATCCCCATGTTCAGTGCGCTGTAAAGAAATAGAGTTGAGAATTGAGGTCCCACCGGCAAAACCGTGGGGCCTCAATTTTTTTACATTTTATAGTAAAAAAGCCGTTCCCCACTGTTCTATGATACAATGCAGAAAAGTGGTGTAATAGAAAGGACTCCGCCTGCTGCGGGGACAGTGACTTCGTCATGGCCAATAAAACGGTGACTGAAGAGACGGAAGCTACACACAAAATAACAGCCCCCAGATGATAGATTTATATAAGCATAGAGCCCTTTAGAGAAGGCGCGGCAAAGCCGCAGAATAAGGGAAGCGCTGGTCGTCAGGACATAGCCTTGCCGTCAAGCAGAGCCCCGGCTGAAAGCCGCAGCCCTTTACCCCATAGGAGGTCTTATCTTGAACATCGCAAACAGCCATACATCCACTGCCCCAGCCAGCCGGCGGATCCTGCAGAGCCGGCTGTACCTGTATCTCACCGAATTTTTTGCAGGCATGGCGGTGATGGCCGTGGAAATTGGCGCCCAGCGTCTCATTTCCCCCTATTTTTCCTCGTCCCAGATTGTGTGGACCATCATCATCGGTATGATCATGATTGCCATGGCCGGAGGCAACGTTTACGGGGGATGGGCGGCGGACAGGAATCCAAATCCCGACAGGCTCTACTGGCGGATTCTCATTGCCGCCATCTGGCTCTGCCTCATCCCCTTTCTGGGAAAATACGCCATTGTCGGTATTTCCGCGGCCATTATTTTTTCTGTGAATGCAGACTACCTCATCATTGCCGCCTTTGCCACGTGCCTTCTCCTCTTTGTATTCCCCCTGTTTCTTCTGGGCACCGTGACTCCATCCCTGGCCAAGTACACCATGGACTCCCTCTCGGATAACGGGAAAATCGTAGGCACCCTGGGCGCCATGAATACCATCGGCAGCATTATCGGCACCTTCCTCCCCACCTTTGTGACCATTCCGGCGGTGGGGACGAACGTGACTTTTCTGGCCTTCTCAGGGATCCTCCTCCTCTTGTCCGCCATCTATTTCATCAGCCTCGGAACGGGAAAGGTCCTTCGCTGCCTCGGCCTTCCGGCCATCGTTTTCCTCATGGCCTGTCCCCTCGGGTACAAGACGGACTTCGCCTTTTGGGAATCCAAAGAGGGCCTCCTCTATGAAGGGGAGTCAGTATACAACTATCTCCGGGTCCAGGACAGCCCAAGCCGCACCATCCTTTCCACCAATGTTCTCTTCGGTGTCCAGTCGGTGCTGGAAAAGACGGATCAGTTGACCGGCATGTACTACGATTACGCTTTGGCGGCGCCATTTCTTACGGGAACAGAGAAAGAAAAGCCCCAGGATGTGCTGATCCTGGGGATGGGGTCCGGCACCTACGCCCGGCAGCTCCTGCGGTACCTGCCGGAAACAAAGGTGGAGGGCGTGGAAATCGACCGGAAGATTACGGACCTGGCCCATGAGTATTTCCAGCTTCCTCCGGAAGTACCGGTCACCGAATATGACGGAAGGGCCTATCTCAATGAAACAGACAGGAAATATGATGTCATCATGGTTGACGCCTACCAGGACATTACCATCCCCTTCCAGATGTCGTCAGTGGAATTCTTCCAAACCGTGAAAGACCGCCTGAAGCCTGGCGGTGTGATGGTGGTGAACCTGAACATGCACGGCACCCGGGAAGGGGGCATTGCGGACTGGCTCTCCGATACCACGGCCTCCGTATTCCCGGAGGTCATGACCATCGATGTCCCGGGCAATACGAACCGGGAGCTTTTTGCAGGAGACAAGGGGATGAAAGAGACTCTGTCCGGAAATCTCAGTGCCGTGAAAGACCCCCAGCTCCACAGCCTCCTTGCCCGGATTGCAGGCACTGCCGCCATCTACCGCCCCGGTGGCCGCATTCTGACCGATGACAAAGCGCCGGTGGAACTCCTGGGCATGCAGGAACTGGACAGCCTCATCCGACAGGAATCGGAGCCCTACAAGGAAATCTATAAGAAAGAAGGCCTGTCGGGGCTCATGAAAGCGTTGTAAAAAGCAGAATTGAGATTTGAGGAAAGAGAATTGAGGTCCAGGGAAGCGCCGCAATGATGTAATACGTAAAAATAGAATGTGAGATGGAGTCGAGATCTCTCAGATAGATGCCTCTGGCGGTCTTACAGCGCTAAGCACGATTAAAAAGCCCTGTATTCCCGAACGCAGGAAAGATTTCTCCACTCATCGAAGCTGTAGCGATTCTTTTATGCTGTCTCATCACGACGCTAACCACCGGTCGAAATGACGGGGTCGAATAGTTAATCAAAAGGCGGCGCTTTACAGTTTGTGCGCCGCCACATCCATTCCTTATCCTTGATTTTTAACCACCCCTCAGCCCCTTTAGTCACTTCAGTCACCTTAGCTGCTTTTCTCTGTATTCCCGAACGCAAGAAAGATTTCTCCCCAAAAGCAGAGTTGAGATTTGAGGTTCTGTGGCATCGCCGCATGCACCTGTACCTTTGGCGCGGCCCTTATTCAGGGGGCCTGCATGGTTAGCGGTTATCTCACATTCGGCATATGGCTATTACGATAATCACCCCTGCAGTTCCATCTGACGTCTGGTGGTCTGACCATCTGACTTCTAATGGGAATAACCAGCCAGTCGGATGCAAGCCTTCCACGCATCCCAGGCTCCCTCAAGTCCTCCAACCGGTCCCCTGTCCCACTATCTCACCAATTCACTAACTCACTACTCCATATCTATCTTCTACCATCCTCGCGGCTCCGCTGCTTTTCCAACGGCTCGCTGAACCAGCGGCCATTCAGGACGTGGCGGATGAGGTATTCTTTTTCTTTGGCGTCCAGGGTCCGGTCTGCTTTCATAGCCTTCAGGATGGTTTCATAGGTTCCGTGTCCATAGGCCTGAGTATACCGGGCTCCTGTCCTGTCTGCATCCACCACAAGCTCCGTGGGCCCATAGGGAGCGGACGACCATTTTTTCCAGAGGGGCAGGTCCTTTCCATTCGGATTTCCGGTTCTCATGAAATTTCCGATGTACCTCTGTATGGTATCCGCCAGTGCAAGAGCAGAGGGATTATCAAAGGAGCCCGGAGGAAATTCTTTCGCCGTGGCATCGGCATAGCCGGTGACGAAGGGAATCCAGATTCCATGGACCGCGCCGGACAGCAGGGCTTCCTTTTCTCCCACCATGGCCGGGTTTTCCCCATAGCCGATGACCATGGTATAAACAGGCGTCCTGCCGTAGTGGGAGCTCATTCGGGCCGCCGAATCTTCATCATTGAACAGCTCATACATGCGGCTACCATAGTTCCGGGCGAAGAGGAATTCCGCCTTTGTCTTGGAATCCATGAAAATAGTCCCATCGGCAGCGGCTTTGCTGAAATAGGGGTCGCTCCGGGCATAGAGGGAAAATTCACCGGTTCCTGTGAACATGAGAAGCGGCACCCGGTTGTACGATGCAGTCCGGAAGCCCTCCTTCGGCAGCACCACTCCATCCCTGTAAAGATGGGGAAACGCCTCCATCCGGATGAAGGCATGACCGAAAGCACCGGCCAGACGAGGGGCGGAGAGACCCCTGAGGTAATGAGCCACCTTTGGCGAATCCTTAAGGAGCCAGTCTTCTGCCTCCCTTTTTGAAGAGCAGATCCCATCGGCCACTACATAGGGCGCCAGATGGCGGGCAAAAATTTTCTGGGAATCTGCGGTATCGGAGGTCGTCATGCCGCCGCTGAAGGAAATGGCCCTTTGGAACCGCCCTTTAGCCGCCGGAGAAATAAGTAGAGCCATCACATCCCGTCCGCCGGAGGAAAACCCGGCCGCCGTGATGTTATCCGGATTCCCGCCGAAGCTCCGGATATTGTCCTTCGTCCAGTCCAGGGCCTGCAGGATATCCAGGATCGTATAGTTCCCGGAATCTTCTTCGCTGCTTCCGTGCTTCAGGGCGGGGAGAGGGTTAAACCCGAAGGCTCCCAGTCGGAAATTAATGCTCACTGCCACTGCATTGACTTTCACCGCCAGTTTCTGCAGCCGCACCTGTCTGGAATCACCGGACTGGTTATTGCCGCCATGGATATAGAAAAATACGGGAAGGTCTGTTTCTGCAGTGTCCGGACGATAGATGTCAAGAGTAAGGCGGTCTTCGGTCCCTGTATATCCCAGAGGTGTCTGCTGGAAGGCAGGGGGGCCCGACTTTTCTGCATTCCGTATTCCCTTCCAGGGAAGAGGATCCTCCGGCGCTTTCCAGCGCTCCGCTCTCCCGTAGGGGATTCCATTCCATGCCAGGACTTCTCCGTCCCTGATGCCCCGGACCATGCCGTACTGCGTAGACTGCAGTGTGTCCTGCCCATACGACGGTACTACCGTTTTCCGGTGCCTTGCCTGCACCGGCCGATGGGCAGAGCCGGCAGGGCCCAGAGGCTCCTGCCGGTCCGGAGACTCCGCCAGCGCCACCGATGTCGATAAAAGGGTGATGACAAGGGATGTTAACATCTTTTTGCTGATTTTCATCGTATTCCCCCATTTCCAGTCCTTTAGGAACAGTATATTTCCTACATCATACCATACAGAGAAGTCCGTTTTCTGTTATGATGAAGGAAAGCCTGATTCCCTGTAACCTATATAAGGAGCCCTCCTATGAAGAAATTTGTCCCCATCCTGCTGACGGCACTGCTGGCCACCTGTTCCCTTGTTCCTGCGAAGGCCATTTCCTGGGATACCCACCCAAAGGAAGGGACCATCATCCAGGAGGGAAAGGCCATGGACATGAAGCGGCATACCATCATCCGCTACGTGGGAAGCGGCGTAGTGGCGGCAGGGTATGCCGATGTGATCCATGACAGAGGGGCCGTATCCGATGGCTGGACCCTGCGAATTTCCGATGAAGGAAACGCGGTGAAGGCATCCTTCCTTTTCGATAAAACCGAGGTGCCCCTGACCCCGGTGCCCGGCAATGGGCGGAGTTTCTGGTTCAAAATCAATCCTGCCGAAATTCTCGCCCACAAAGACAGCCATTCACAGACCCTCCTGTTGGATAACCAAGAAGGAAACAAGACAGTCCGCCGGAAGGTGCCGGCCAAAGACCTGGCTGATTTTATAGAAGCCCAAGCCGAAGGGAATTCCAGTGCTTCCGCTCCGAACCCAACCTACGGTCCCTCGTACAGCATCTTCTACCCCGAAGTCCCTGCAAAGAAGCTGCGGGATGCCATTGCCTATTACCTGAACCAGCCCGAAGAGCCGGGGGATCCCCACCTCTACCGGAAAGGGCCCGTCTTTTACTGCCTTCCCGAAAATTTTCCCCTCATGATTTCTGACCAGGCCATGGCGAGGGGGTTCTGCCTCGTCGATTTCGCAGAAATTCCCGGCAAAGGGACTTGGGCCGATCTGAGCTGGGCAGGGCAGCCGGAGGATGTGGAAATCAATGCAGGTATCTTTGCTGCCGCCAAGGCCTACCGGGACCTGGTGGACCACTGCGATTACGGCCTTACCCTGAACGGAGGGCCCAATAAGTCCCCCATCACCATCGATACCATAGACACCGCAAATCATCCGGAGCTTTCTGCCGTCGGTCACAGCGACCGGCTCCTCTCCATTAATGGCTATGACCTGGAGAACGGGAAAAACCTGGAAGCCCAGTACATGCTGGACTACGGGGATGAGCCATTGGAGATGGTACTGCGGAAGAAAGATTCCAATGCTGCCTATAAGGTCACTGCGCTCCCTATAAAGAAGCCGGCCCTCCATCCGGACGGCGACTACACCGGAGCCCTGACTAAGCAGAACCACCTCCAGATGAAGGAAAAGGACCTCTACGACTTCCTTCCCCTCCTCTTCTTCCCGGCCCAGGAGATCTTCTCTCCGGAGAGTCCCCGGTATGAACACAGCGCATCTCCCATCACCGAACCACTGATTCATCATTCCCAGTGGGAACCCTGATTAAGGAAGCGCTGATTAATTCGCAGAGTCAGATTTCATAAGGATTTTTATGCAC
>NZ_UQKJ01000041.1 GCF_900541605.1 uncultured Dialister sp.
AGGACCGTCCCTGTTCGGTTTATCAAAAGTAAAGTAATGATCTGCTTTAGGTTTATAGACTACACCTTTTTTGCATTCCTCCGGAAGTATGATACTTATTTCTCCCTTTTCGCCTGTTCCGCCATCCCAAAGAGAACCGCGGGTTTTGAGTATCAAAAGATTATTTTCCAGACGCACCTCTAAATCTTCCCGTCCCGCTTTCACGATACCATAAATTAAATCGCATTTCGCCGTAGTCGGCCCGGGAGGCGCCGGCATTCGGCGCGCTTCCGCATCATTTCTCGAAAGAAGGGCTCCTGTTTTCTCATCATACCAGCCATGGACTTCTGCATTATAAACCATACCATTTTCTCTTGTACCGTCTGCCGGTTCCCCCTCATATAAAGGCTCCTCACTGGATTCCGTCGTAGAAACACCGACCTTGTTCAATACTTTTCCAAGATTGAAACCGGCAGCCGTATTCCCCATAACGCTGAAAGCTAATCCTGCTGCTATCCCTAATATTAATAATCTTTTTACGTTGGACATATTGACACCTCCCATTCTTACGATCTTCCCATACGATGAGGAACGAACTTTCCCTTCCCCGGCCTAAGCGTATACCTTAAATCTTCTCCCCGTTCAATATCCATTATATTACCAAGATCAGGCATTGTCAGTCTTGAAAAATAACCGGCACCATACCCCTCTTTGCTGAAAATAATATCATAATAAAGACCTTTGCTGAAATCAACAGTCACTTCAAAATATCCCCGTGCATCAGTTCTTGCAACCTCTACTGCATCACCGCCTTCAATTGATAATGTATGACCATCGACACTTTTCAGCTCAATACCGTCATAGTTATCGGTATAAGCACCCACCGCCGGTCCATAAAGAATAACTCCTTCCAGCGGCTTACGTTCGCCATCTTGACCTTTCACAAAAATATGCCCTTTAAATGTAAATACTTTGGAGTCCTTCCTCACTGAAGCTCCTTGTTTGGAATCGCCAGCCTCCTCTCCAGGAAGATTGATTTGCGGCAGTTTTAAACTTCCCAGATTAAATCCGGCTTCCACTGACATCGTCCCCAGCACCAAAGCTGCCAATACCAGTGTTAATACCCCTTTTCTCCTCATTTGCATGACACCTCCCGGTCTCCTAAAAAAATAAATAATAACATAACAGTTTTATTATGAGCTAAGTAAAATATTGCCTAAATACCAAAACAGATATTTATCCTAAATAAATTTAATTATCTATATATATTATGATAATATAATTTTTTTATAAGTGTCAAGCATATCCCAAACCAGTGCAGCAGGACATGAGTCACAAAACCGGCAATGTACAAACCATTCTGATCCACTAATGCGGAAAGTTATATCTTTTTTGCATACACAAAAAGCAACCCTCCCGGTTGCTTTTCTTTGGTGGGCGATGACAGGATCGAACTGCCGACATTCTGCTTGTAAGGCAGACGCTCTCCCAGCTGAGCTAATCGCCCGTATGTTGGTGACCTGTGCGAGATTCGAACTCGCGAACCCGCCGTGAAAGGGCGGTGTCTTAACCACTTGACGAACAGGCCACATATGGTGATCCATCCGCGACTCGAACGCGGGACACCTTGATTAAAAGTCAAGTGCTCTACCGACTGAGCTAATGGATCATTGGCAGGGGTAGTAGGATTCGAACCTACGCATGACGGAGTCAGAGTCCGTTGCCTTACCGCTTGGCGATACCCCTATGGCTCCTGAAGCAGGGTTCGAACCTGCGACATCGTGATTAACAGTCACGCGCTCTACCGGCTGAGCTATTCAGGAATCTGTACGTGAGTACGTGAATTATAATAACAAATCTTTTACATTTTCGCAATATCTTTTTTATTAAAATATGGAAAGAATTTAGAAAGTCGATGATAGGACAAGCAGTATTCTTGAAATGCAAGTAAATAAAGAGGTCGTATATTCTGTATAATTGGATTTTAACCCCATTTCCGCTACCCCTATGCTATAATGAAGTCGTATTATACACTTGTGTTATGCCAGTAAGGGGGACAATAATGTTAAGCGATATTGAAATTGCGCAGAAAGCGGAAATGAAGCCCATCACGGAAATTGGTGCTTCCATTGGTATTCCGGCAGAGGACCTGGAAAATTACGGTCCCTATAAGGCAAAACTTTCTTTGAAATTTACAAAGGAACTGGAAAAGAAGCCTATGGGCCACCTTATTCTGGTGACCGCTATTTCTCCAACTCCTGCAGGGGAAGGGAAGACAACCACCACTGTCGGTCTGGGACAGGCCCTGGCCCAGCTTGGCAAGAAGGCCATGATTTGCCTTCGTGAACCATCCCTTGGCCCCTGCATGGGAATTAAAGGCGGTGCTGCCGGCGGCGGTTATTCACAGGTAGTCCCCATGGAAGATATTAACCTTCATTTCACCGGTGACCTCCATGCAATCACCGCAGCTCATAACCTCCTGGCTGCCATGGTGGATAACCATATCCAGCAGGGCAATGTCCTCGGCATCGATCCCCGCCGGGTGGTGTGGAACCGGGTCATGGATATGAATGACCGCGTTCTCCGTCACATTGTCGTAGGCCTTGGCGGTCATGCAAATGGGGTACCCCGGGAAAGCGGATTTGACATTACCGTGGCATCTGAAGTTATGGCTATCCTTTGCCTTGCTACTTCTATCCGGGACATGAAGGAACGGTTCGCCAAGATCATCGTAGGATATACCTATGATAATAAGCCGGTCACTGCCGGTGATATCCATGCTCAGGGTGCCATGGCGGCCCTCATGAAGGATGCCCTGAAGCCGAACCTGGTGCAGACACTGGAACACGTACCGGCCTTCATTCATGGCGGTCCTTTCGCTAATATTGCCCATGGCTGCAATTCCATTCTTGCCACGAAGACAGCCCTTCATCTGGCGGATTACGTGGTTACGGAAGCCGGCTTCGGTGCTGACCTGGGGGCAGAAAAATTCCTGGATATCAAGTGCCGCTTTGCAGGCCTGAAGCCGGACGCCGCTGTACTGGTAGCCACTATCCGTGCCCTGAAGATGAACGGCGGCAAAGCAAAGAATGAACTCACTGAATCGGATCCGGAAGCAGTGAAGAGAGGACTTCCGAACCTGCTCCGTCATGTGGCAAACCTGAAGAAATTCGGACTGCCCATTGTGGTTGCCCTGAATATGTTCCCCAGCGATACGGCGGAAGAAAAGAAAGTTATTGAAGATGCCTGCAGGGAAGCGGGGGTACCGGTGGCTGAATCCACAGTCTTTGTGGATGGCGGCAGGGGCGGTCTTGACCTGGGCCGTAAGGTGCTGGAAGCCATTGACAGAGGTTCTTCCTATAAACCTCTCTATGACCTGGACCTGTCCCTGAAGGACAAGATTGAAACCATTGCGAAAAACATTTATGGCGCCGCCAATGTACAGTATGACAGCGCTGCGGAAAAAGAACTGAAGCACATTGAAGAAATGGGATTCAGAAATGTACCGGTCTGCATTGCCAAGACGCCGGTTTCCTTCTCCGATGATCCTTCCAAACTGGGCGCTCCCAGCGGATTTACTCTTCATGTAAGAGAAGTCAAAATTTCTGCAGGTGCCGGATTTGTGGTTGTCCTGACGGGCAAAGTCATGACCATGCCGGGTCTTCCGAAACGGCCGGCAGCTGAACGGATCGACGTAGATGATGATGGAAACATTACGGGGCTCTTCTGAGATGGCGGAAATACTGGACGGAAAAGAAACGGCAGCCTCCCTGGAAACGGTTCTCAAAGAGAGGCTGGCAAAGCTTCGAAAGCAGCAGTTGGAACCGAAACTGGCCATTATCCTGGCTGGCAGCAGCAAACCTTCTGCCATGTATGCATCGTTTATGCAGAAAGTGGCCAAGGGATATGGTATAGAATCTGAAATCTTCCGGGAATCTGAAGACATTACGGAAGAAGAACTGGGGAGCCTCATTACAGACCTCAGTCATGACCGGGAAATCACGGGCATCCTCATGATGATGCCTCTTCCAAAGGGCATTTCCGAAGAGAAAATGATTTCCCTCATTGATCCCGACAAAGATGTGGACGGTCTTACCGATACCAATAGCGGCCGCCTCTTTGCAGGAAAAGAAGGGCTCTTCGGCTGTACACCCCGGGCAGTGATGGCTATCCTTGACCATTACCATATCAATCCCGATGGAAAGAAGGCTGTAGTCATCGGGCGGAGCAACGTCATCGGCAAACCGGTGTCCCTGATGCTCCTGAAGAAGAATGCCACCGTCACCATCTGCCATTCCCATACAAAGGATGTGGCACACATCACAAAGGACGCTGACATCCTGGTGGCTGCCGTGGGCCATGCAGGCTATGTGACTGCAGACATGGTGAAAGAAGGGGCTGTGGTCATCGACGTAGGCATTAACCGGGTCAATGGCAAGACCGTGGGAGATGTGGCCTTTGAAGAAGTGGCGGAAAAGGCTGGGGCCATCACTCCTGTCCCTGGAGGTGTTGGCAGCGTGACTACGACCATGGTCATAGAAAATATCATTGCTGCAGGTGAGAAACAGCTGGCAAAGCGTGGATAATCTGTAGAAAAAGCCGTGAGCAATCACGGCTTTTTTTGACAGATAGCGGATCCGGTTCAGATATAATCCTGATGACTCTTACTCTATATCGTAGAATTGACTCAGCATGGGGTTCTCTTTTTAGAAGGGAGATGTCCATCATCGCTTCCCAATAGTGTTGGGGAAGCGATGATGGGAAATGGAACGCAGAACCTGTTTTTCCAAATTTCAATCTCTGCCCCAGTCTCAATCCCGCTTGTATTGTCCGCCGTCCCCCTTTTCCATCGTCTGCGGACGGTATATAATAATTTACATCAGTGATTGATGAGAAATTTCGAAAAGAGGCAGTCCATGGGTTTCATTCACCGCGTTTCCAGCTATCTTCGGAAGGACCGGTTCCAGGTCCCTCCCCAGGATGAAAGAATCGGGAAAATTGATGAAGGGGCTCTTTCTATCCTTTCTGCATTTCGCAGGGAGGGGAAAGAGGCTTTTGTGGTGGGCGGCTGTGTGAGGGACCTTCTCATGGGCCGTATTCCGAATGATTGGGATATTACCACCTCCGCCAGGCCTGAGGAGACTATGGCTATTGCCGGCAGGCAGGGCTGGAAAGCTGTCGATGGCGGCGGCCGCCGTTTCGGTACGGTCATTGTGGTGGTATATGGGCAGAATTACGAAGTCACCACATTTCGCAGGGAAGTGTATGGACAGGATTCGCACAGGCCGGAGGAGATTTCTTTTTCTGATACCTTGAAGGAGGATGTGAGCCGCCGGGATTTTACGGTGAATGCCATGGCCCTGGACCGGGATGGCGTGCTCTATGATTATTTTGATGGCCTTTCAGACTTGGAGCATAAACGGCTTCGGACCGTGGGCAATGCGGCAGACCGGTTCCAGGAAGATGCGCTTCGGCTCTTCCGGGCCTGCCGGTTCCTGGGTCAGTTGGATTTCATGGCAGATTCCAGCCTCGTTGAGGGAATGAAGTCTGCATTTCCCCGGGTATCAGGCCTTTCTCTGGAACGGGTGCGGGATGAAGTGGACAAGCTCATTGTGACGTCCCATGCAGCCCGGGGATTTGACCTGATGGTGCGGACCGGGCTTGCCGATTGCTCCTGCCGGGCCAAAGAAAAAGGCATATTTACGGATATTCCCATACTGCCGGAACTGTCCCATCTTGTAGGACTTCCGCAGCAGAAGGAATTTCATAAGTACGATGGCTGGTACCACACACTGGCGGTGCTGGAAGCATCGAAACCGGTGCTCGTTAACCGTTGGGCGGCTTTTCTCCATGATGTGGGGAAGGGTATGCCCGGCATCCGAGCTGTCCGTAAGGGAAAATTAACAGACTATGGCCACGATACCAAGGGGGCCGAAATGGCCAGGGGGATCTTGACCCGCTGGAAACGTCCGACACCTTTTACGGATCGGGTGGTGTGGCTTGTGGAAAATCACATGAAGTTTCACTACTTTGCTAATGTGCCTGAGGCGGACGGACTGAAATGGATCCGGTCCATGGCTAGAAATAAAGTGTTTTCCTCTTCCCGTGATATGGCAGAAGCCTTTGTTCAGATGACGGACCTGGGGAATGCGGATATTATCGGCTGTGGTAAGGAACTGTCCGATACGGAAGGGCACAGCGCTTTTGGCCGGTATATGGAGAAACTGGCTCTTTCCATGCCTGTTTCAACCCATGAACTGCACTATGGAAAAGAGGTACCGGAAGCCCTTGGCCCCTATGTGGCTGAGGGAATGCAGAACCTTCTTCTTCGTGTGCAGAACGGAAATCTGGAGAATACGCCGGAGGTTCTCCATGAGGCGGCAATAAGATATAAGAGGAGACGGGATAATGAAAAGAGAAACACCTAGAAACCGCATGCGGAATAGAACGGTTTCCCTTTCCATCCTTCTCTGTGCCATAGGGGTCATTCTTGCAGGGAAACTGCTGTGGACCCAGATCATCAGGGGTCATCATTATGAGGACATGGCCCTGGGACAGACCGAAGGAATCCAGACTCTCTATTCACCTCGCGGTACCATTTATGACCGCAATGGGAAGGAACTGGCTTTTTCCATCATGGTGAAGTCCCTCTATGCGGATCCGGGCATGATGAATGTAAGTCCCGAAGAAGCGGCTAAAGAACTGGCGCCGCTGCTTCATAAAAAAGAAGGGGACCTGGCCAAAGCTATGAGCCAGAAAACCCGCTTTGTATGGCTTGAACGAATCATGGACCCGGAAGATTCTGAAAAAGTGGAAGAACTGCTTAAGGATAAGAAATGGAAGGGCTTTGGCTTTTTTGATGAAAGCCGAAGGTTTTATCCCAACGGGGAAATGGCAGCTAATGTACTGGGCTTTGTCGGATATGACGATAAGGGGTTGGATGGCCTCGAAAAATCTTTGGATACCCTCATCCGAGGAGGGACGAACAAGCAGCATATTTTGACCGATGCCAGGGGAAATCCTATCCTGAAGTCCGCTATGGCGCCCTATAAAGCGGATAAGGAACGATCTGTATATCTTACTATTGACCAGAATATCCAGTTTTATGCGGAACGGGCACTTGACCGGGCCATGTCGGAGACCCATGCCAATGGAGGCATTATTCTTGTGATGGACCCCAAAACAGGGGCCATTCTGGCCCTGGGAAACCGTCCATCCTATGATCCCAATCACTTTGATAAAGCCACAGAAGCGGAATTCAAGAACCGGGCGGTGGTAGATATCTATGAACCGGGTTCCACATTCAAGCCGATTATTGCTTCTGCTGCCCTTTCTGCCGGCACCTATGATACACAGCGGGTGTGGCATGATCCCGGCGCAGTCTGGGCATCGGGCCATGCCATCCGGAACTGGGATGATGGATCCTACGGGGATGTGCGGCTGGTGGATATCCTGAAATTCTCCATCAATACCGGCTTTGCCCATATCGGCCTTCTCACCGGAGGAAAGACACTCACGGAATATGCAAAGAAGTTCGGCTTCGGCCAGCCCACGGGCATTGAACTTCCCGGTGAGGGCAGCGGTATCCTCTTTGATCCGAAAGAAATGCGGGCTATCGATGTGGCCACCATGTCTATCGGCCAGGGCATTGCGGTGACACCGCTCCAGATGGTGCAGGCCTACAGTGCCATTGCTAACGGGGGCAAAATGGTGAAGCCCCATGTAATCCAGTCCATCAAAAATCCGGACGGCAGCGATTATAAAGTCACCGATACCGAATACAGCGGAGAACCGATTTCTCAGACCGTGGCGGACGAAGTAAAAGATATGATGGAGAAGGAAGTCTCCGAAGGCGGCGGTACCAATGCAAAGATACCGGGGTACCATATGGCCGGAAAAACGGGAACTGCCCAGAAACTGGATGCCAGGAACGGCGGCTACCTGAAGGGCCAGTATATCGCCTCTTTCTGCGGCTTTGGTCCCACAGAAGACCCCAGGGCCATCTGTCTGGTGGTACTGGATACGCCAAAGGGAACTTTTTATGGCGGGCAGGTAGCAGCGCCGGTCTTCAAGGAGGCTATGACCCAGATCATGCGGTATCTCCAGGTACCTACGCTGGATGACCAGGCAAACCATGCCAAACCGCAGAATAAACCTATTGAACTGTACAAACCAAAACTTCCTCCGGAAAATGCCAAGGAATTCCGTCTGCCCAGCTTTACCGGCTGGTCCATGCGGGACGTGGGGGAATGGCTCACCAGGGCGGGGCTGGGATTCCAGCCTGATGGCAGCGGCTACGCCGATAGCCAGAGTCCGGGTATAGGAGCCAGAGTACACAGGGGAGACAATGTGAAGGTCCATTTCTCCCATCATGACTGAAAAATCAGCAGCTCGTCCCAGGTGGGCGACTGCTGATTTTTGCATTTTGGCAGGGGGGTGATGCATGTCTTTGCAGCTAACCCACAACTGTTAGCCCTATTCACTCCGTTTGTGTCACTTACCAGCCACCGATTCTCGGACTATGATACAATATAACTGTCTAAATTCCTTTAATTTGAAGAAAGGATACAATCGTGGAACCAAATGCAGTGACCAAAGTAGTGACCGATGAAATCGGCATTACTGCCAAATTTATGGAAGATCTGAAAATGTTTGCTTTTACCAAGGGCATCGATCTCATAGAGGCGGTCATCCTCTTTATCATAGGATATATAATCTGCCGGTATATTCGGAAAGCCGTAGAGCATATCCTGGACAGGAGCAGTGTAGACCCTTCGGCGAAGACGTTCATTTCTGAAATCATTTTCTTTTTCTGCCTGGCCATTGTAGCCATTGTGGCCCTCGGTACGGCAGGCGTGGCGGCAGGGACTCTTGCCGCAGCTTTCGGTGGTATCGGATTGGCTATCGGTCTTGGTCTCAAGGACAATATCGGAAATGTGGCATCCGGTATATTTATCCTTATTTTCCGTCCTTTCCGGGTGGGGGATTATATCCAGGTCGGAGGAAACCAGGGCACGGTGACCGATATCCGTATCATGTATACCCTGATTTCTACCCTGGGAAACCAGATGATCGTTATCCCTAATTCTTCTCTCATCAACAGCGTCATCAAGAACTATTCTGCCTTTGATACGAGGAATTTGGAATTTACTTTTGACGTCGGCTACGATACGAATCTGCCGGAATGCATTGCGCTCCTGAAAAAATTATTTGCGGAAGATTCCTATGTGCTGAATAAGGAAGACCTTCCTGTCTATGTGAGCGGCATGGCCGAATCATCTATACGTATCTACGTGAGGGCCCAGGTAGAACGGACCAAGTACTTTGACGCCCAGAATGAGCTGTATATCAAGGTGAAAGAAGCCTTCGACAAGGCGGGAATCGATATTCCCTTTCCCCAGGTGGTGGTGCATCGAGCGAAGGAATGAGCTGCTTTTCAGCTGGCCTTTGCATATTCCGGCTTTCTCTTTCCTATTGACACTCCCATATGCCGGTGATATACTCTGTTCATATAAGAAAACCGCAGAACAGGAAGAGTAGCCTGAATGGAAGCCATCCAAGGGAGCCGGCGCAAGTGGAAGTCCGGTATGGCAGTTCATGTGAATGGGCCTGGGAGGTGCAGCGCTGAGCCGTAAGGGGTAGGTGCTGACGGAATTCTCCGTTATGGAATTTGAGCCGGGCATTTTGCCAATATGGGTGGTACCGCGGAATTGTATCCTTTCGTCCCTTTGCTTTCGAGCAGGGAGCGAAAGGATTTTTTAGTATTTATTTTTCAGGAGGATGGTTATTATGGAAAGGGTCATGGATGTTTCAAAGCTTGTCTTCACCAAGGCGAGAGGGGGCAGGTTCCGGTGGCTCACCATTTCCACACTCATGCTGGCCATCGGCATGCTGCTGCACCTGGTATCTCCATCGGTTGCCGGGTTCACGCCGAACTGGATGATTGCCTGCTATGTGGTGGCGATCCTTCTCACGAAGCCCAGCTATAAGCAGTGCCTTGGCATCTGCATGGTGGCGGCGCTGATGGAAGTTTTCACCAGTAAATC
This sequence comes from uncultured Dialister sp., assembly GCF_900541605.1. Classification (GTDB taxonomy): domain Bacteria; phylum Bacillota; class Negativicutes; order Veillonellales; family Dialisteraceae; genus Dialister. The sequence goes on from NZ_UQKJ01000041.1 coordinate 10,026, forward strand.
CGCTTTCCCCTATGGCGATTTCGCTTCCGAATTCTTCGGGGCCTATGTGGCCGGATTCTTTGCCCATTCCGTACCGCCCATTAAGATTGGGAAATTTTCTCTTCGTCCGGCGATTGCGGGATTCATTACTACCTGTGTTTCCGGCTTTACTTTCGTGGCTATCCTGACGGTGGTTATGGGAATTCCGATGAAGGTATTCCTCTATGGCATGCTTCCGGCGGTTGCCATGGTAGGTATCGGAAATGGCATCATTACGCCGTTCCTCTATTTCCCGGCACTTCGCCTTTTCAAGTCCATGCACTACATGGCAGAGTCCGACGTGGAGGATAGTGATCACAGCGGCCTGGTCCTTGAACAGAGCCAGGAGGGGGTCATCAGCGTGGAACATCTGACTTATACTTATCCCTTTGCGAAGGAACCGGCGCTGAAAGATGTGTCCATGGCTGCGGAAAAAGGGGACTTCATCGTTGTTACCGGGCCGAACGGTGCCGGTAAGACCACGCTCCTCATGTCCATGGCCGGCGCTATTCCCCATTACTATGGGGGCACCATGAAAGGCATGGTATTCACCGGAGGCAAAGCGGTGACCCAGCACACCATCGCAGACCTGGCTTCTTCCATCGGCGTTATTCTTTCCGATTACAAAGCACAGATCGTTACTTTGACGGTGGGTGAAGAAATGGCCTTTACCCTTGAAAACCATGGATTCCCTCCGGATGAAATCCGCCGCCGTTCGAGGGAAGCCCTGGCCAAGGTCCATCTGAATGGCCTGGAAGAAAGAAAGGTGTCCACCCTTTCCGGCGGCCAGTGCCAGCGTCTCGTAGTTGCCGCTGTACTGGCGGAGGAACCGCAGGTCCTTGTCTTTGATGAACCGACCTCCGCACTGGATCCGGAAGGCATCCGGGAGTTCTATGAGATGGTGGGCGAATTGAATCAGAAGGAAGGCCTTACGGTAATCGTGGCAGAACATCATCTGGAAGCCACCCTTCCCTATGCAAAGAAGTTTGTCCTTATGAATAAAGGTGAAATTGTGAGCCAGGGTACACCGGAAGAAGTGATGCGGGATATGAAGAAAAACCATATCTATGAAGAAGCTATTCCGGACATGTATCGGGCCCAGTTGGAACTGGAAGACTGGGGCGTGTCCTTTGAAAAACCGTTCTTGAATATCCGGGACGCTGAACAGTCGGTGGTTGATTCCTTTAAGGAAGGAGGAAGAGAAAATGCTTGAACTGAAGAATGTGTCATTCCGCTATGCGAAGAATATGCCCCTTGTTCTTGATGATATTTCCCTGTCCTTCGATAAGGGTGAGTTCGTAGCTATAACAGGAAGAAATGGCAGCGGCAAAACCACTATTACCAGGCTGCTCACGGGATTGGAAAAACCGACATCCGGCAGGGTGCTTTATAATGGAGCCGATGTAACGAAAGAGGAAGCGTCTGATCGCAGCCGCTTTATCGGGTATGTATTCCAGCAGCCGGACCGGCAGATGTTTATGCCCACGGTGCGCGAAGAAATCGCATTTGGCCCCTTCCATCAGGGAAAGCGGGGAGAAGAACTGGAAAGTGCCATTGACCGGGCTATGGAAGATACGGATACCAGGGCCCTGGAAAATGAATATCCGAGAACCCTTTCCCGCGGAGACCAGCAGCGGGTGGCCATTGCTTCGGCCCTGGCCATGGATACGGAATTTCTGGTCCTCGATGAACCGACCAGCGGCCAGGATGGTAGGGAAAAGAAACGGCTCATGGGGCTCATGGAAAGTCTCCAGCAAAAGGGAATTACCATTATCCTTGTAACCCATGATATGGATATCGTGGCCCGGGACTGCACAAGGGTAGTAGTCATCGCTAGCCATAAAGTGGTCTTTGATGATAAACCGGAAATTCTTTTCTCTGAGGCAAATCGTCCGGAGGACTGGGGCCTTGCCTATCCGCCGGCGGTTCTTCTGGGACGCCGGCTCCCTGGGTCACCGTATTGCCGGGATATGGAGAGCTTCTGTAAAGAATTCATCCTTCGGAAAGGAGGTGCTTCCAGATGAGAAACCTGGTACCTTTGACAAAAATTCTGCTGACCTTCGGTACCGCCGTATGGGCTATCGTTCTCCACCAGCCGGAAAGCCTCCTTGCCCTCTGTATTCTGGAAGTGCTGGTCCTTCTGGTGTCCGGTGAACTCATCCGTAACCTGAAAGCCCTGATTATGCTCATTATTTTTGCAGCCCTTCTCGGAGTCATTGAAAAGGTGGGCGGCGGCAGCACTACGGAATCCGTGGTAGCAGCCCTCCGCATGCTGGGCATGACCATTATCTTTATTTATCTCCTTGGTACAGTGAAACTCCAGGACCTGACGGCATCCATGGTACGACAGCTGAAGGTACCCTATGAATATGCCTTCATGTTCACCGCTGGCCTTCGCTTTATTCCTGATTTCATTGAAGAAAACCGTGCTGTATCGGAAGCCCAGGCCTGCCGTGGGCTGGCGGTAAAAGGCAATTTCTTCAAGCAGGTAAAACGGTATATGTCTATTGTCCGCCCGCTGATGCTCCGTTCTCTGGGACGGAGTGAAACCATGGCTCTTTCTTTGGAACTCCGGGGCTTTGGTGGATCCAGGAGAACATTCATGGAAAGCGTGGCACCGAAAGGAAAGGATTATTTCTTTATGATTCTCATCCTTATTATTACCATTGCCGTCATTTATGGACGGGTGAAGATGGGAATGTAATGAAATAACCGGTCTTTGGCCAGGGCATGTTATTAATCATGCTATGCATAAAAAAGCACTGAAATGTTTTCATTTCAGTGCTTTTTTTCATCGGTTATCTACTTTTTCCGGATTCATATCGTGGTGAAGAAGACGGTAGCGGGCGAAATCTTTCCATTCCGTACCGGGAATGCCGTAATTGCAGTAAGGATCAATGGAAAGACCGCCGCGGGGAAGGAATTTGCCCCATACTTCTATATAGCGGGGACGGAGCAGACGAATCAGGTCGGTCATAATCATATTGACGCAGTCTTCGTGGAAATCACCGTGATTCCGATAGCTGAAAAGGTAGAGCTTCAGGGATTTGCTTTCTACCATCCATTTATCAGGAATATAGGAAATATAGATGGTGGCGAAATCGGGCTGCCCCGTTTTCGGGCAGAGGCTCGTGAATTCAGGACAATTGAACTTGATGAAATAATCCCGGTCTTCATGCTTATTGGGAATTTTTTCCAGAAGATTCGGATCATAATCATAGAAATACTTCGTATTTCGGCTGCCCAGCTGGGTGAGCTGGTCCAGACCTTCTCTTTTTTGTGTCATAGGTTACCTCGTATTAATAAAATTCTATGTAACTGTTACAAGAATAGCATAGTTAAGAGAAGATGTAAACATGGTAATCCAGGACTCCTTGTAGAATAGCCCGGCCTATGGTACAGTTTATTCAGATACTATAGATGGGATATTTTCCCATAGGATTAGATAGGGGTGAAATATTCATGAATACAGAAGGCCGTGACAAGATGGATGAAAAGGAGCTGACCGAAGAAGAATTGCAGGAATTCATGGCATCCTACAAGAAAGAACTGGCCCACATCTACAAAACATCCAGCGCCAAGAAAGCCTTCATGGCCCGGCAGCACCTGCCGAACCTGAAAGAAGCCCTGGAGGAGTGCGACCGGGAAATGCGGGAGGACATAGAAGAACTGAAGCACAAGTACGGGATACACTATTGATGAGTGGCGGCTGCACATGTGAATGGGGCTAAAGGTGGTGGGTCGGGCTCCGCTCCGCTGGCCCGACCAGGTTGTGGCTGCTTGCCAAGGCTAATGCCTTGGCGCAGCGGGGGCATAAGGTTCTATAGCCGCCTTCGGCGGCAAATCCACGTTATGCCCCCCGGTGCGAAGCACCCACAACCCGGTCAGCAAGCGCAGCGACGCTGACCCACCACCTTTAGCCCCATCCATACGATTGGCATACGCCGCTCATCTCATCTAATTATATTCTAATTTGCAGAAACGAAAAATATATGGTATAGTATCCTTGTTGCCCGATGAGGGCGGCGGGCCTTGAAAAATCTTTTACATCACATAAAAAAAGATTTGACAGAAAGCCCCGAAAATGATGTAATCATCTTCGTTGAACGGACCATTAGCTCAGCTGGCAGAGCACCTGACTCTTAATCAGGGTGTCCGGGGTTCGAACCCCTGATGGTCCACCAGTCAATCAAGCTCGAAACTATCGAAGGTTTCGAGCTTTTATATTTTCTACCAAAGGGTCTGAAATGGCCTATCTTCTACCAAATTTTCTACCAAATGAAAAAATCCCGTATTCTGGGTTGCAGGGTACGGGATTTTTTTATTTGGCCTTTTCCTTTTTTTCGAAGAGGGCATCCATGGCATCGGCGGAGGTGCGGGCCAGGCGGTCTGTAACATGCTGGTAGAGGTTCTGGGTGATGACGGTATCCGAGTGCCGGAGCTGCCTCGATACGAGTTTGATGTCAACGCCCTGCTCCAGAAGGAGGGTGGCGGCGGTGTGGCGAAGGTCATGGACCCGGAGGTGGGGGAGCCCTGTTTCTTTCAGAAGTGCCTCGAATTCCTGGTAGATCCAGTTTGGAGCACAGGGGTGTCCATCCTCATGGCAGAGGACCAGACCATTATCGGTGTAACACATGCCGAGGAGCATGCGGTTCCGCTGCTGCCACAGGTACATGCGCCGCAGGGCATCCACTGCCAGGGAGGGAATGTATATTTTTCCGGCGGAGGCTTCGGTCTTTGCTTCATCGATGACGAGGGACGTTTTTTTTGAGCCTTTGAAAACTTTGTAGTAGTGGCCATTCGCTATGTCCTTGTTGTACCGCCTGGCCATAGTGTGGCGGACGGTGAGGGAGCCCTCATCCATGTCCACGTCCTTCCATTCCAGGGCGCACATTTCGCCGCGGCGCAGGCCGCAGAGAGCGCCGAGGCATACCACCACTTCACGGATGGGAATAGCGTAGGCGCCTGCGGTTTCCAGAAGCTTTTGCACCTCCTCCATGGTGGCCACGTGGGCCTCATATTTTACAGGGGCAGGAGGCGTCACCGCATCGCAGGGGTTTACGATGATGAGCTTCCATTTCACCGCCGCCTGGAAGGCCAGCCGCAGGACTCTGTATTCTAGACGGATGAGGTATGGGAAATCCCTGCATCCAGTTCTGCCTTGATGTAGGCATCGATGTCCTCCGAGGTAATCCGGTCCAGTTTCTTATCCCCCAGGAGGCGGCAGACCCGATTCCTCACATACTTGTAGTTCTCATAGGTGGAAGGCTTCTTCGATGGGGGCTTTACACAGAGCTCCAGGTACCGGTCGAAGTGGGAAGAGAGGGTGGCCACTGCCTTTTCCGCCTGTACTTTGATGAGTCCGGCGGAGGCGCGGTACTCCAGGTCTTTCTCTATGGCCCTGGCTGCCCGGGCGCTGACCTCTCCCGTGGAAATCCATTTCTTTTTCCACTTCCCATTTTCCTTGTAGTTCAGGACGACATACCATATTTTTCCTTTTTTCTGCAGCATAAAAAGGCTCCTTTCCATAGAATGGGAGAAGAGCCTTTTTATCCATTTTGCGGACGTCCGCAAGATGGTATAATAATTTCGGCTCCTCTCTTGCACTGGACCAGCCTGCCGCAGGTGCCTCCTGCGGCCTCCCCGCCGTACTGCCAATACGGCGGGGATTTTTGTAAAA
>NZ_UQKJ01000042.1 GCF_900541605.1 uncultured Dialister sp.
GTAATATAATTTCCGGTTGCAAGGTCGGCTGCAGAGCAGGCTCTTATTCCCCTTGTGTCAGTTTTTACCTTTGTCACCCAGGGAGAGAGCCGGCTGGCCCGGGCTGTCCGTTCCATAAGTTCTTTCGTAATGACCACATCATCGGAAGACCCGGATTCGTACACCGCCAGTCCATAGGCATCGGCCAGGAGGCTCACCGCCTTCCGGCCTTCCATGGTATAGGTACTGATAAGCTCAGCCACCCCGTCTTCCAGGGTAACATCCAGCTTTTCTGCGGCGTTATTTACGATTTCCACCACATGTTTCGGCTGCAGGGGATCAAAGAATACTTCCGCACACCGGGACCGGATGGCCGGATTGATTTCAGAGGGCTGCCTCGTAGTGGCGCCGATGAGGATGAAATCCGCCGGAGCCCCGTCCTTGAAGAGCTTCCGTATGTACGCCGGTACGGCAGGGTTGTCTTCATCATAATAGGCGGACTCAAAATATACCCGCTTGTCCTCCAGCACCTTCAGAAGCTTATTCAGCAGCATCGGGTCCAATTCCCCTATTTCATCGATGAAAAGGATACCTCCGTGGGCTTCTGTCACCAGTCCCGGCTTCGGTTCCGGGATGCCGTCGTCCGCCAGTTCCTTGCTGGCCCCCTGGTAAATGGGGTCATGGACAGAGCCGATGAGGGGATTCGTCATGTCCCGCTCATCCCAGCGGAGGGTGGTACCGTCACATTCCACAAAGGGCGCTTTTTCCCCGAATGCCGTATAGGGAAGCTTTTTGGCTTCGTCCAGTACGAGCCGGGCCGCCGTAGTTTTCCCCACCCCCGGTGGCCCATAGAGGAGCAGATGCTGGGGATAAGGCGAAGCAATGCGGGATGCCATAGCCCGGACCGCCCGGTCCTGTCCCACGATTTCCGAAAGATTCCGAGGCCGAACTTTATTCATGATGGTGCCTGTGAGCTTTACCCGGTCCAGGGCTTCCAGTTTTTCCATTTTGTGCCGGCTCTGGGGGGTCTCGGTGTCCGTGGACTCTTCGTCGATGATTTCCTTCCTGATTTCATTGACGTATTCCTGGTGGCGCTCCTCCAGCCGGTCCGTAATCTTTTCCTCCAACTGCCGTTCCACAGCCTGCCGGGCCAGCATATCCGCCAGCTTGTCCTCCAGTTTTCCAAGGATAGCGGGAATTTCCTCATCCAGCGGTATCCTCGTGTAGTCCCTGCTTTCCAGGATGAGCCGTTCCATGCCCACAAGCCGGACCTTTGGGTCCTCGTCATGTATATATTTCAATGCATTATACCGGCTGGCCTGGACTATGATCTGTTCTGACCCCACAATGCCGGCATAAATACTGTAAATGGCATTTACCTGCCGCTTCAGTTCATCTTCGGAAATGCTGCTGCCGTCTACATGATTAATGAGGCGACCTATCAGGTCTTTCACGTCTTCCATCAGCAAGCCTCCTTATATATATATAGGTAAATAATAGAATCCGGAATCCCGGCTCCATTTTATTCTTTCTTGAATGTCCAATACCGGGGTACAAAGATATCCTCAAACAGGTTGATTGCATAATTATCGGTGAGTCCTGAAATATAATCCACCGCCGCCAGGGGAATATTTCCTCCCGCCAGACGTACCTGTTTCTCCGGAAGCCGGGTCTCGTGGTAGGAGCCGTCCGCCCGCTTTTCCGTATAGTAGTTATAGAGCATTTTCACCACGTTGCTGCCCCGCTTCCTGTCCGGAATCAGGGCCCTTGACATGTATACTTCATCAAACATGAACTTCCGGAATGCCGAGAGTACCCGGTCTCCCTCTTCGGACATATGGATGCCATCGCCGTCATCCTGCATGGAATGGGTCACCACATCGGTGACCATGGCGGTAATCATGGAGGAATGGGTAACACCGATTCTCGCCACCACATCCGGCGGCAGATCATCGGGGCCGATGAGTCCCATGGTTTCCGCATCCTCATAGTCATGGCAGAGATAGGCAATGCGGTCGGCATACTTGATGAGGCATCCTTCCAGGGTATGGGCTTTCAGCTGACCGCAGTGGTTCAGTATGCCGTCCCGTACTTCCTTCGTCAGGTTCAGCCCCTGACCGTCCTTTTCCAGTTTTTCCACAATCCGGACACTCTGCTCGTTATGCTCGAAATGTCCGCAGATTTCCTGCAGTGCCTGCTCCCCTACATGGCCAAAGGGCGTATGGCCCAGGTCGTGGCCCAGGGCGATGGCTTCCACCAGGTCCTCATTCAGCCGGAGAGCCCTGGCCATGGTACGGCCAATCTGGGCGACTTCCAGGGTGTGGGTCATGCGGGTGCGGTAATGGTCGCCCCGGGGAGCGATGTAGACCTGGGTCTTATGCTTCAGCCGCCGGAAGGAATTGCTGTGGAGTATCCGGTCCCGGTCCCGCTGGAAATCCGTACGCAGTGGATCCTTCTTCTCTTCCCGGTCCCGCTTCGCATGAACTGCAAAAGCTGCCCGATGGCAGAGTATTTTCTTCTCAATTTCTTCACTCCGTTCCCGAACCAGCATAGGGTCTCCTCCTTTGCAGAAACTTCCCGCTGAATCCTGTGGGATTACTTTAATCGTTTTCTGCCTTTATTATAACATCAGCGGATACAGGGAAATGGGGAAAAAGGAAGAATTGAGGTTCTGCAGTTTTGAGAAGTCAATAAATCTCCTTTGCGCTCGGGAATACCGGCTTTTTTCTCACCGGACTCTGCAGTTGTAATACTGTCATGGTCATTGACCGGAAAGATTTCCCGACTCTTCCTCACATACTACTTTTGCGGCTTCTCTCACTCCACCCCTTACCACCGCTCGAGATGCAGAGGTCCGGCATAGGACCTCTGAGCAGGGCCCAGGTTGGTTCTTTTTCTGCGCAATAAAGCGTCTTCCTTTTGCAGCCCCGCCGACGAAGGATAGATTCTTCGGAATGAGTACAGTATTCCGGAATGTTGACACTTTCCTCCAACCGCCATTTCGATCGGCATCTCCTCGAATAAGTATATACTTATTCGCAAAAATTTCTAATCCTTTACACCTCTTGACAGTCACCATAAACAGGTGTACACTTGTCCACAGATGAAGGAATGATTCCTTCACATAACTGAACGTACCGACAAAGGCGTCTGATAGACCATTCTATCAGACGCCTTTTCTCATGGCGGGGATGCCTTCTTGGGGGAGAGGGCATCCCCGCCTCTTTCAGTTATAAATGAGTTTTAGGCATAAATGTCCCCATCTGATTTGCACAAAGTGCATGGAAAGGAATTCAAAAATGCGCAAGGAACATGATTTTCTGGGAGAAAAGTTAGTACCTGATGATGTATATTACGGAGTTCAGACCATGAGGGCTAAGGAAAATTTCCAGATTACCGGTGCCCACCTGGACCCGGATTTCATTAAGGCCATGGCTACCGTGAAGAAAGCCTCCTGCCTCACCAATATGAAAACCGGCCGCATGGATGAGACCATCGGCAGCGCCATTGTGAAAGCAGCGGATGATGTAATCAGCGGAAAGATGAACGACCAGTTCCCGCTGGATCCCATCCAGGGCGGTGCCGGCACTTCCATCAACATGAATATGAATGAAGTCCTCTGCAACAGGGCCCTGGAAATTCTCGGCTACCCGCGGGGACGGTATGATATCATTTCGCCAAATAACCACAGCAACATGGCCCAGTCCACGAACGATGTATTCCCCACCTCCATCAAGGTGTGCCTCATGTACAAAGCCAGCGTCCTCAATGAAGCCCTCATCGATCTGGCCGAAAGCTTCGAAGCCAAGGGCAAAGAATTCAAAGACGTCATCAAAATGGGCCGCACCCACCTGCAGGATGCGGTGCCCATTACCCTGGGCGAAGAAATGGATGCCTACGGTTCCATGGTGCGCCGTTCCATCGGCCGCATCACCCGTTCCCTCCGGAGCCTGGAAGACCTGAACATGGGCGGTACCGCCGTAGGCACCGGCCTCAATGCGGAACCGGAATACATCCGCCTCTTCCCCTATACACTCTCCGACCTCACGGGATACCATTTCGAAACGGCGCCGAACCTGGTGGACACCACGAATTGCACCGACTGCTACGCCGAAGTCTCTTCTGCCCTGAAGGTGACAGCCCTCGCCCTCATCAAGATGGCCAACGACATCCGCCTCATGGCTTCCGGTCCCCGCTGCGGCCTCAATGAAATCAAGCTGCCCGCCCGGCAGCCCGGTTCTTCCATCATGCCGGGCAAGGTGAACCCGGTGATTGCGGAAGTGCTGGACCAGACCTGCTACCAGGTCATCGGCAACGATACCGCCATCAGCCTGGCCTGCGAGAACGGCCAGCTGGAACTGAACGTCATGGAACCGGTCATTGCCTACAACATTTTCAATTCCTTCCGTTTCCTCACAAACGCTGTGAACACATTCAATGAAAAACTGCTGAAAGGCCTGGAAGCGAATAAAAAACAGTGCCAGTACTGGGTAGACCACAGCGTCGGCGTCATCACGGCCCTCCTGCCCCATATCGGCTACGAAAAGTGCGCTGCCACCGCCAAAGAAGCCTACACCACCGGCGAGCCGGTACGGGAAATCATCCTGAAAAAGAAACTCGTCTCTGCCTCCGCCATGGAACGGATCCTGTCGCCCTATGAAATGACCCATCCCGGCATCGCCGGCGGCAAGGACCTCCTGGCGAAGTGACGACGGGAAAATAACCGTTGGCTCAACCATGTGGATGGGGGCTAAGGGTGGCAGGCTTCCTCGCTGCGCTCGTGAGCCGGGTTGTGGCTAAGGCAAGGCTGGCGCCTTACCTTAGCGGGGACGTAAGGGCGTTCAGCCACCATAGGCGGCAGATCCACCTTATGCCCCCGGTGCGAAGCACCTGCAACCCGGTGAACGAGCGCAGCGAGGTTCACCCACCACCCTTATGCCCCATTCATTCCTATCAGCAATGCACCTCGAAGCAGTACCCTCATCGGTACTGCTTTTTGATTTCCAAAATTGCACTTTCGGTCAATAATCGGTACAATGGATAAATAAATCAGGTATCCAAAGGCCCCCTGGGCATTGGAAGGAGAAACCCATGAAACTGTTACACTTTGACCATATCGTCCTCACCACGAGCCATTTCCCGGAATGCCTCCATTTCTACAAAGATATACTGGACATGGAAGTACGGGAAGAAAATGGCCGGTATTCCCTCCACTTCGGCAGCTGTAAAATCAATATCCACAAAAGGCCCGGCGAATTCCAGCCTGCTGCCGCCTATCCCCTGTCCGGCAGTATCGACCTCTGCCTCATCACCGATACCCCCATGGAGCAGGTGCTTTCCGAACTCCAAAGCAAAGAGGCTCCCCTGATCACGGGCATCGTAGACCGCCATGGCGCCCGGGGCCCCATGAAGAGCATCTACCTCCGGGATCCCGACGGAAACCTCATAGAGATTGCCCGGTACGTAAAGCAGGAATCCGCCCCGGTCCCCTTCGCCGCAAATGACGAAGAACTGGCGGATGAATAGAGATTAATGTATACGTAATCGTTCCAATCGTATGAATGGGCCTGAAGGTTGTGGGTTGGCATCGCTTCGCTTGCCAACCGGGTTGTAACTTTGAGAAGGCTAATGCCTTCTCAAAGCGGGGGCATAAGGTTGAAAGGCCGCCAAAGGCGGCGAATCCACCTCATGCCCCCAGTGCAAAGCACCTGCCACCCGGTGAACGAGCACCGCGATGTTCACCCACCACCCTTAGCCCCATTTACCCGATTGAGCTGCTCGCCACGCCATATTATATTCAGAAAGGCAAATCACTTTGAATCCATACCAATCCAACCTTTTCTTTACGGCGGAGTACGTACTCTCTGCCCTGATTATCGCATTCCTGACCTGGAAGAAGACTCCCCTGGACGTGCGTAAGACCATATCCCGGAAAGCCTTCCTGAAGCGGCTTCCCATTGTCATCATCACAGTGATCCTATCTATCGGCCTCATGACCGGAGTGTACCTGCTCCATCTGGACCTCGCAAAGAACCTGGTCCTCATCGGCGCCTTACAGCTGATAATGACCCTGATTTCCAACGTCATCCTCGGCGCCTCCTGGATCCAGCGGTATAGAGTATACCCCAGGGGCAGGGAACTGGCGGCGGTGGTAATCCTCATGTACATCATTGCGGACCTCTTCATGCCCTCCGGCATCAAGTACGCCATCCTCCTCGTGGGGACAGTCCTGGCCTTCATCTTCCCCAACCGCTGGGAAGACTGGGAATAGACCTGGCCTTCCCGGGGCCATAGCCAGTGGGCATGGAGTCTCAGGAAATATGACATGACCCACTCCCATTATTTCGATTGGTGACACGCTTCCCCACGGGTGTGAGTATGCCGCATGACACTGCAACCTAAAATTGCACAGCTTCGAGGGGCCGAGAAATCTTTCTTGTGAACGGGAATACAGGGTATTTCAACTATTCCCTCTCTTTCGCAGATTCCGCCTCTTCGAGGTGGATCCATCCCCGCCCTTTGGGCTGCCCCCTTCTCCAAGGGGGCACGCGTCAAACGATAGAGTCTCCAGCATGAACACGGTATTCCGGATTGATAACACTACCCACTCCCCCGTCATTTCGAGCGGTGGCAAGGGAACTGGAGTCACAGCAGCGAACACAATTTGAAGGAGCGAAGCGACGCACAAATTGTTGTGAGTCGCTGATAGCCGTGCTGCAGGGAGCGAAGCAACCGAGAATCCAGTGACACGCTTCCCCACGGGTGGCAGCATGCTGCATGACACTACAGCTAAGAATCGATACAGCTTCGACGAGCCCCGAAATCTTTCTTGTGGTCGGGAATACAGGGCTTTCCGCCGATTTCCGTTGCAGCGAAGCTGCGGTAGAAATTCAAAAGGCGGCGCTTCCCAATCTGTGCGCCGCCACATCCACCTTGGCCGAAGGCCATTACCCTTGAGCCACTTCGCCCGCAGGGCGTTACCCCTCAGCACCTTTTTTGCACTGTCAGGGTTGTAACACCGTCACAGGCATCTACCCGGGAGATTTCTCGACTCACTCTCTCATACGATTCTTACAGGTACTGTCACTCCGGCGCTTACCACCGCTCGAAATGACGTTAAGGGGAAGAAGTCATTTTACTGAAAACGTTTTTTCTGTATACTTTCCCATCCCACCCCTGTCATTTCGAGCGGAGGAAGAATGCCCCATGACACTGCAGCCCAGAATCGCTGCAGCTTCGAGGAGACTCGAAATTTTTCTTGTGTTCGGGAATATCGAGTATTTCAACTTTTCCATCTCTTTCGCAGATTCCGCCTCTTCGAGGCGGATCCATCCCCGCCCTTTGGGCTGCCCCCCTTCTCCAAGGGGGCACGCGTCAAACGATAGAGCCTCCAGCGTGAACATGGTATTCCGGAATGATAACACTCCCCACTCCCCCGTCATTTCGAGCGGTGGCAGCATGCTGTATGACATTGCAGCTAAGAATCGCTACAGCTTCGACGAGTCGAGAAATCTTTCTTGTGTTCGGGATTACAGGTTTTTTCCCCCATGATATTAGCGTTGTAACACCGTCATATCCATTTATCTGGGAGATTTCTCGACTCTTTCTCACATTTCATTCTTATGTTTTCCCTCACTCCGGCGCGTACCACCGCTCGAAATGACGAGGTGAGGGAAGATATCATTTTGCTGAAAACGTTTTTCCTGTATACTTCCCTATCCCATCCCCCGTCATTTCGAACGGAGGAAGAATGCCCCATGACACTGCAGTCCAAAATCGCTACAGCTTCGACGAATCCCGAAATCTTTCTTGTGGTCGGGAATGCAGGGCTTCCGCTGCGACGAAGCCGCGATAGAGACTCAAAAGGCGGCGCTTCCCATTTTGTGCGCCGCCTCCACTACTCCTCATTCCTAAATCCTCATTCCTAATTATAAAGAAAAAGTCTGTGAAGATTCATTCTCCACAGACTTTTTCTTTATAGAATTACTTCAGATCGTAATTGTAATGGTCATCCAGTGTACCGCTCACATGGAAGAGAGTCGGTGCATCGGCTGCATCGATGAGAAGGGACCGATTCTTCAGTACCGCCGGTGCTTCTCCGTTTGCGGTGCGGATGCGGTTCCAGTTCGGCGACCATTCAGCACGGATGCCCAATGCTTTGGCCACGGCCATCACCGGCAGGTATACGTGGCCGTCTTTCCCGAAGGCCCGGGCATCCAGTTTCTTTCCGTTCACATAGAGGTCGTAGACCTTCACCACGTACCGCGGATCGCCGTCGGAGGCATTGATGGCCTCCTGTACGTCGTCATCGGAAACATAGGCAGACACGCCGAAGGGGGCCAGTTTCTGTTTCACCGTGGCCACATCTAGGGGTTCCCTGCCGTAGCCATCGGGATAGATATAGTACACCACCGTATGGTCCGCTTCTTCCTGTACCACCACCCGTTCATAGATGATGTCCACGGGGATACCCATGACGATATGGTTGTAGAGGTCTTCCACATCCGCCTCGTTCATGCGGACGCAGCCATGAGAGGCATAGGTGCCGATGGCGGAAGGCCGGTTCGTGCCATGGATGCCGTAGTTGCCGCCGATACCGATCCACCGGTAGCCGATGGGGCAGTCCGGCCCGGAAGGAATGGTGACAGACGGGTTGTCAGGGTCCACCCAGGTGGGATCCTTTTCCATGTCAATCACCGTTCTCCGTCCCGTGGGGGTAGGAGAATCGGGCTTGCCCGGGGCAATGGGATACATGCGGATGCCCACGTCCCCCTGGTACAGGGTGAGGAGACGGCTGGCCAGGTTGATTTCAATGCGCTTGTCCTCGAACCGGGGCTTCGCCGGCGCCGTTTCGTCCGCCTTTCTCACTTCTTCTTTGACAGCCGCCGTTTCTTTGGCCGGAGCGGTCTTGGAAGGAGAGGCTTTCTTCACTTCCGTTTTTTCAACAGTCTTCTCCACAGCCTGTTTCTCCGGCTTTTCTTCCTTCACCGCCGTTTTTTCCTCGGTCTCTGTTTCCTGCTTCACGGCAGCCTTTGCCTCTTTCTTATGGGCCTTTTTCGGTATCACCGTTTCGATGACTTTTCCCTTAATGACGGTGACTTCCCCTTCCCGGGCCGGTTCCTGGGCGGAAATATCGGCAGCGCCGATGGTACAGGTTCCCAAAGCCGCGCAGATGGCTGCGGCCAGCATGATTTTCTTTAACAATGGATTTCCCCTCTCCAAAAACAATGAAAAAATAGATAAAAGTGAGGAAACAGGGACTCCCTGTTTCTTTTTAAAAAGCTTCTTCGTGCCTTCTCTTCCGTTCCTCAGACAGACTGCCCAAAAGGTCCGGCATGGAATCACTCTTCCACACCCAGTCCGGTGCCAGGGCCGCCGCCTTTTCCTTGGCCGCCAGAAGGTCGTAGTATACCTGCCATTTGGCGTCCACCAGGCTCCGCCCGCTCTGCCGGAGCAGGTAAGCCGGATGGAAGGTGGGCATCACCGGAATGCCGTGGTAGTCGATCCAGTGGCCCCGGCTGCGGATGATCCCCGCTTCCCGGCCCAGGAAGAATCGGAGTGCCACCTTTCCGAGGCCTACGATAACCTTCGGCTGTACAAGGCGGATTTCCTGCTCCAGCCACAGGGCGCCGCAGAAGCGGCCTTCCTCCATGGTGGGAGTCCGATTGCCCCGGGGACGGCATTTTACAATATTCGTCACATATACATGGTCCCGGGTGATACCGACGGAGTAAAGGGCTTTGTCCAAAAGCTGGCCGGAAGGTCCGATCAGGGGAGCCCCGTAATCATCCTCCACGCCCCCGGGGCCTTCACCCACCACCATGAGCGGTGCGTCTGCGGGGCCTGAAGAAAGAACGGGCCCCAGGCCCCCTTCTTTCCGAAGATGGCAGGCGCTGCAGGTACGGATGGCCTTCGCCAGTTCTTCATGGGAGCCATATTCTGTCCTTTCTCCGGTTTCTTCCCGGAGCTCCCGCTGCCTGCGGGCCGCATATTCTTCGGGATCCTCCCGTCCAAATAAATCCAATGGTATCACCTTGCGATTCTTATACATACGAGCCACAACAGGACGAATAACGGGTTTGCCATTCGGCCCGAAAAGTGGCTGAGGTGGCTCAGGGTTCTCAGGGGGAACGGCCTTCGGCCGAGGGGAAGGTGTGCCGCAACAATTCATAATGCGGCACGAATGATGTAATAAGCGGCGAAGCCGCAAAATACAAACTCCGCGGCGCTTTAAAATATGATGCGCCGCACCTCCCCCTCGCCCGTAGGGCGTTTCCCCTCAGCCACCTTGCCGAAGGCATTCCCCTTGAGCCACCTTGACTCCAATCGTACTCACAAAAATGAGAATATTCCCTTCTTCCAGCACTCACTGCATATCCGGCGGGGGCTCCTGGTTTGTGATTTCATAGAACAGGGTGAACTGTCCGGCGAAGTGGAGCTTCACCGTGTCCACCGGGCCATTACGGTTCTTGGCCAGGATGACTTCGGTCTCATTCTTTCTGGGGTCATCGTCTTCGATTTCCCGGTTGTAGTAAGCTTCCCGATACAGGAAACTGACCATGTCCGCATCCTGTTCCAGGGACCCCGATTCACGGAGGTCCGACAGGAAAGGCCGATGGTCCTGCCGGGATTCCACGCTTCGGGAGAGCTGGGACAGGGCAATGACCGGCACGTTCAGTTCCCTGGCCAGGCTCTTCAGGGACCGGGAAATCTCGGAAATTTCCTGCTGCCGGTTATCCCCGTTCCGGGATACGTTCTTGGCCTGCATGAGCTGGAGGTAGTCGATCATGATGATGTCCAGCCCATGTTCCGCCTTCAGGCGGCGGCACTTGGACCGGATTTCCGATACCGAAATGCCCGGCGTATCGTCGATATAGAGGGGCGCATCCATGAGGACGCTGGCTGCATTGGCCAGCTGGTCCCATTCCTTCTGGGTGGAAATGCGGCCCGTCCGGAGCCGGGAGCTGTCCACCAGGGCCGTAGAGCAGAGCAGGCGCTGTACCAGCTGTTCCCTGGACATTTCCAGGGAGAAGAAGGCCACGCTCCGATGGGCCGAGGAAATACTCATATTCTTTGCGATATTCAGGACGAAGGCCGTTTTACCCATGGACGGGCGGGCAGCGACGATGATGAAATCCCCCTTCTGGAACCCGCTTGTCAGGGCATCCAGGGACGGGAATCCGCTGGCCAGGCCGGTGATGGATTCCTTGTTCTTGAATTTCCGGGTGATTTCCTGCAGTTCGTTCTGTACGGCCTCTCCGATGGGGGTGAAGTCTGACCGCCGTTCATCCCTCGTCACTTCGAGGATGGACTTTTCCGCATCGTCCGTAATATCCGCCACGTCCTGCCTTTCGGAGTAGGCTTCGTCGGCGATGGTGCCGGCGGCATCGATGAGGCGGCGGAGCTTCGCCTTCCCCGCCACGATTTCCGCATGGCGGTCCACGGACTTCGTGGTCACCACGTTGGCCGCCAGTTCATTCACGTAGAGCACGCCGCCCACGTCGTCCAGGCGGCCCATTCGCTTCAGTTCTTCCGTCACCGTCAGGATGTCCGCCGGTTCTCCCCGGTGGGACAGATTCAGGATGGCCTGGAAAATGATGGCATTTGCTTCCCGATAGAAATCGGCAGCCGTCAGCACATCCTCCGCCGTGAGAATGGCGTCTTTGTCCAGCAGCATGGCTCCCAGTACCGATTTCTCCGCTTCAATAT
Organism: uncultured Dialister sp.; assembly: GCF_900541605.1. Lineage (GTDB taxonomy): Bacteria > Bacillota > Negativicutes > Veillonellales > Dialisteraceae > Dialister. The sequence continues at coordinate 11,689 of NZ_UQKJ01000042.1, forward strand.
TCTGCGGAGGCACCCGGGATACGATCATGGTGTCGGTATCAGATTTTTTCTTCCATTCCTTCTTGGGCTGGAAGTTTTTGTCTTGAAATGAATCAGCCAAATGAATGCCTCCTTGTGTACTTAGTTATGTCTTATATTTTACCATATGGGTGGCATAAACGGGTGAATGGGGCTAAGGGTTGCAGGTCGGGCACCGCTGCGCTGGCCCGACCTGGTTGTGGCTTTGGTAAGGCTGCCGCCTTACCAAAGCGGGGGGCATAAGGTTCTTAAGCGGCTTTGCCGCGTTATATAAGTTTTCCCTTCCTGTTAAGCGAAGCGGCCGCCCGGTTATCCGAGCGCCAGCGAGGGGACCCACCACCATTAGCCCCAGTCACACGCCCGGCGTTCCAGAGAATCGCCTCACTGGGCAATATCAAATTCCGCAGTGCTGCCGTTCCTGGCAGGGGTCACCTTCAGCCGGGCATCAATGCGCTCTTCCAGCTCCGGCACGTGGGAAATGATGCCCACCAGGCGGCCCGTATTCTGGAGATCGATGAGGGTATTCATGGCGCTGTTCAATGCCTCCGGGTCCAGGGTGCCGAATCCTTCGTCGATGAACATGGTATCCAGCCGGACGCCTCCCTGCTTTGCCTGCACCACGTCTGCCAGGCCCAAAGCCAGGGACAGGGAGGCCAGGAAGGTCTCGCCGCCGGAAAGGGTATTGGCGGGGCGGGACCGGCCAGTAAAGCTGTCGGACACTTCCAGGGTCAATCCCCCCTTTCCCTCCGTCGTATCCCCTGCCATGCGGCGCAGGGTATAGCGGTGGTGGCTCATTTCATAGAGCCGTTCATTGGCCATCTTCGCCACTTCGTCCAGAAGCGCTCCCAGCACATACCGTTCCAGGGAAATCCGGGATTTCTCTCCTCTGGCCAGGTTATAGAGTCCGGAAACCAGGGACAGGTCCTTTTCTGTCTTTTTATGGCGGAGGGAAATGTCCTTCACCCGGGCCGCTGCCTCTTCCAGCTGTTTTTCCCGGTTTTCCCCATCCGCCTGCTGTTTCAGGAGGGCCTGGATATCCCCCCTCCGCCGGCGGTCTTCTGCTCCCAGGGTAGCCATGTCGGGCTTATCCTTTCCGGAAAGGAAAGCCTTCTCATCGGACAGTACCTTTTCCGTGCCCTGCCGTTTTTCTTCATAGGCACGAATGGCAGCGGCCACTTTTTCTTCGTCCCCTGCCCTTTCGTACCAGCTCCGGCATTCTGCGAGGTCTTTGAACCCCTCGGCCAGCGCCTTTTCTTCCAGGGCCTGTCTCCCTTTATTGTAATCTTCCACCAGTTTTTCCCGCTGCTCATCGGCTGCCTTGTACCGGGCATCCCAGGCGCCGTGTAGGGAGGCTGCCTTTTCCCGCTTTTCCCGGACCTCGGCCTGTTCCTTTTCCCAGTCCTCAATGGAACCATGGAGCCGGTTCATTTCTTTCCGGAGCACCAGGGGATCCCGGAATGCAGCGGGCACGTCTTCCAGGGTCTTCAGTTTCATTTGGGCATTTCCCAGGGCCGTCACCGCAGACACATAGGCGGTGACCTGGTAATCCCGGGCCATGCGGTTCTTCTCTTCATAGTCCGCCGATGCCCTGTCCGCCTGCGTCTGGATCCGTTTCACTTCTGCCTCCGTGGGCAGCTTCCTGTCGGAAATGGCAGGCTTTGGATGGTGCACCGCCCCGCATACCGGGCAGGGTTCTCCTTCTTTCAGCTGGCTGGCCAGGATGGCGGCCTGACCGAAGATGTAGTCCCGCCGGATGGCTTCCGCCTTTTTCAGTGCTCCATCCCGGACGTTTTTTGCCTTTTCTGCCTCTGCCGTAAGCCTTTCTGCTTCCTTCGACGCTTCATCGGCGCTGGCCGAGAGCCGGTCCACTTCCCGCTTTGCGGCGCCATAGGATTTTGCCTTCGGCAGCCATTGCATCATGACTGCGATATCCTGCTGCCGCTTGCCCATTTCCTCCTTCCGGTCATCCAGCGCCTTCCCCTGGGTCGTCAGGGAATCGAGTTCTTTCACCAGGCTGTCCCTTTCCTCTTTGGCCTTCTCTCTCTGGGCGCTGGCCTTTTTCCCGTCAGCCGTGATTTTCTCCAGGTTTTCAAAGTACGCCGCCAGGGCTTTGGCACTCCGGATACGCTTCAGGTCTTCCTTTGCCTGCTCTACCGCTTCCTTTTGGGAGGAAAGTTCTGCCATTTGGGTCTCCGCCTTCTCCAGCAGTTCGTAGTGGTTTGCTGCCACCGCCGCCTCCTGGTAGTCTTTTCGGAACTTCCGATACTCTCCCTCCAGCCGTTCCTTTTCTTTTCCCCTTCCCTCCAGAAAACGGACGGTGTCCTCTATTTCCCTGGAGAGTTCCTTTTCATCGGCAGCATGGACCATGGAAAATGTGGTGGCAAGCTCCGTCTTTTCTGCGGCATTGGTCTTTGCCAGTTCATTCATGGAAATCCGCAGTTCATTCTGGAAATCGGAGAACCGCTGGGTCTTGAAAAGCTGCTTCAGGATGGCTTCCCGGTCCTCCGCCTTCGCCACCAGGAGTTTTCGGAAATCCCCCTGGGGCAGCAGGATGACCTGGCAGAACTGCTGGGCATTGAGGCCGATGAGCTTGCCCGCCGCCTCTTCGATACCTGTCCGGAGGGTCCTCACTTCTTTCCCATCCTCCAGTTCCGACAGGGACGCCTGCATGGCCGCCCTTGTCTGGCCCTTGCCCCGTTTCTTATCGATGAGCTGCTCCGGGCTCCGGGTGGCCCGGTAGGTTTTCCCGCCGATTATGAAATCAAAAATAACTTCCGTCTTCTGGGACGTGGAGGCATAGTCGCTCCGCATGTGGCTTCCGGTCCGATCGCCGCTGGTCTTCCCGTAGAGGGCGTAGCACATGGCATCGAGGATAGTGGTCTTCCCGGCCCCCGTGGGCCCGCAGATGAGGAAGAGATGACGGCCTTCCAGTTTCTCGAAATCAATGACCGTCTCCCCCGCATAGGGGCCGAAAGCCCGCATGGTGAGTTTCAAAGGCTTCATTGTGCATTCTCCTTCCTGTACACCCTGTCCCAGATGGCGAGAGACAGCTTCTCTTCCTCCTCCGTCAGGTCCCGGTCCCGGAAATGGTGGACAAAGTCCTTCAGGATATCTTCATCGCTCATTTTCTCCAGATGGATATGGCGGTTTCCGCTGTCTTCCTTATAGCCCATGTCCTGCTCTACCCCCAGCGCATTAGGGAACTTCGTCCTCAGCTTCGGCATGGCATCGATCACCGGCTTTTCATCGGACAGCACGATCTGCAGGTAATCCTCCGAAGGCTCCACGCCCTCTCCCATGAGGTCATCAAAAAGCCCTTTGAGAATCCGTACCTCATGAAGGGGAGTGAGCCCATGGAATGTGGTATGGACCTCTCCATTTCCATCGATGGTCCCCACAATGACCCCCTTCTTCTGGTTCACCTCATCAAAGGAATACCGCATGAGGCTTCCGCTGTACTGCATCTTTTCCGAATCGGCCGCCGTCTTCTGGGGACGATGGAGATGGCCCAGGGCCGTGTAGTCGTAGGGTGCAAAAACCGTATCACTGATGCGGTCATAACCGCCGATGGAAAGGGGCCGTTCCGACTCCGAAGGACTGCCTCCTGCCGCGAAGGCATGGGCGAGAGCGATTTTCCGCATGCCCTTCCCCCCTTCCGGCAGGAGGGAGAGCACATGGTCCGACAGCGCCTTCTCTGCCTCTTCAAAAGAATGGACTTCTTCGGCCCCCGGGATTTCCAGTGCATTCATCATGACCCGCACCCGGGCCGGCTCCGCATAGGGAAGCGGCAGGAAAGCCACCTTTCCGTACTCGTCTTCCAGGATCACCGGCTTCACCAACGTAAGGGGCCCGAAGATATAGAGTCCCTGCCGGGAGAGGAGCCGGCTCCCCCCC
>NZ_UQKJ01000043.1 GCF_900541605.1 uncultured Dialister sp.
GGCATAAGGTGGGTTGGCCGCCTTCGGCGGCTATTGTACCTTACGCCCCCGGTGCGAAGCACCCACACCCCGGTGAACGAGCGCAGCGACGTTCACCTACAACCTTTAGCCCCATCCACACGCTTGGAGCGCCCCGCTATACACGACTCAAGCCGAAGGCTTCCTACTCTTTCCAGCAGTAATATCTCCACTGGCAGGAGCGGCAGGCCTCAGGAAGGCCGGGCCCCGATTTTTCTGCACGGTGGTTGAAGTCTTCCGCCATAATTCGTTCAGCGGTCCGATCAAAGGCTTCTATCCGCTCCTGCACCAGTTCAGGACGGTTGTCCACTTCATAGACCGGCCGGTCTTCTTCCCCTGTAAAATAGAGAAGCAGCCGTCCCACAGGGACCCCCAGTTTCTTCTCCACCAGGTACGCATAGACCCGAAGCTGCCCGGCATACCGTTCAAGGAGAGAACTTCCCGGCTTCGGCCGATGGCCTGTCTTGAAATCGATGATATCCGTTTTTCCTTCCTTATCCTGCAGGAGGTCTATGGTACCATCCATGATATATCGGTCCTTCACCAGTTCCAGCGGATATTCCGCTTCCTTTACCATGGACCAGTCTCCCTGCCGGTAGGACACATACCCCAGGATTTCCTGGAATGCCCTGTCCAGGTCACTTCTGGAAAGCCAGGTATTTTCCGTCTTAGAAAGGGCATTGTAGTCTGCCATCATCCAGGCGTAGATATTGGCTGGTACCAGTTTATCCATTTCTTTACGAATGACCGCCCGGTGAACATCTTCAATCACTTCATGTACCAGGGTCCCATAGAGGAGCGACAATCCCCGGGGTGATGCAAATCGGTAAATCTTATTCAGTTTATACTTCAGGGGACATTCTTCGTAGAGCGCCACCTGGGAAGTGAAAGAAAGCCGGGGTTTAAACCGGCCTGCTGTGACCGGTTCAAACGGAATATCCCTGAAATCAAGGCCCGGTGTATCGTATTCAGGAACACTGTCCACGGGCTTCTCAAAAACCCTGGATGGCGACTGTCCCGGCTTCCTGTCACAGGCAAGAACGAGAAGGGACTCGGCCCGAGAAAAGGCGGTGTAGTATTTCCTGCGGAAATCAAAATCCCGGATATCCCCATAGGGCTCATAGGACCGGCGTCCCGTCATTTTCTCCACCACCCGGGCAATGAGGGTATCCTCACCCCGTGGGTATTCATCAAGGGAAGCTGCAATAACTACAGGATATTCCAATCCCTTGGACTGGTGGATATTCAGGAAAGAAACCTGCCCGCTCGGTGCATAGGCTTCCTCATCTTCATATTCTCCCACCCCGTTCTCATACCAGAGTCGGAGATACCGGGAAAAGAATACGTAAATATCGTCTACCGTTTCTTTGCCGTACCCGTGATTTTCTTCTATAAAGCAGTCAAACCGGCTGATAAGGCGGGTAATGGTAGACAGGTTTCTCGCTTCCCCACATTCCCCTTCCGCTGCCTGATCAATAAAGGAAGAAAAAGGCTCCATGGACAGGATACGGTATGTCAAAGGCAGCAGGTTCGAAGTAAGACGGCCGGTGGAAGCAATTTTCTTCTTTTCTTCATCGAGCCACTGTTTCAATTCCTGATGCTCTCCCATCATGGTTTCTGCCATGATCAGGAACTGGCGATAGGTACCGCTAATTCCCTCCGTTTCCCCCATTTCCCGGGATTTTCCCAGGGCTTTCTGTACTTCAGGAAACAGATACAGGAGGGATCCCAGAAGCCAGGCCACCTCTTTCCGTTTAAAGAAATAACCGGACCGCGGTGCATATACGGGAATTCCTCTCTGCTTCAAAGCATACTGGAGTCGGATGGAGTTGTCCCCCTTCACAGAATCGAAGAGGAAGGCGACCTGGTTATAGTCAGTAATGCATCCTTCCTTCTTGAGGTTCTCCACAAAATCACAGACCCTTTTTTCATAGCGCGGTTCATTATTGGATGCCGTAATCCGTACTACCGTAGGCATATCCGTCTCGCCGGAAGCGGACAGGACCCTGCCCTTCCGATACCGGTACAGCTTTCCCTTCCGTTCCCAGCTGAACCAGGATGGCTGGGCCATCCATTTCATGCAGAACGTAATGATTCCCTGGTTGGACCGGTAATTCCGGTTCAGCGTAACCACATGGCAGTGGCCGCCAAAGTGGTCCGGAAAACGGAGTATATTGGCCACCGTAGCGCCTCGAAAGCGGTAAATACTCTGGTCATCATCACCAACGACGAAGATATTTCCTTCTTCGCCTCCCAGAAGCTGTACCAGCTTTTCCTGGATGTAATTGGTATCCTGATATTCATCTACCAGAATATACCGGATCCGCCGGGCCGCTTCTTTCCGTACTGCCTCTTTTTCCGAAAGAATATAGTATGCCTCCGTCTGGAGTCTTGTAAAATCAAGGAAATTCTTCTCTTTGGCCAGTTTCCGGTACCGAATCATCATCCATCCCAGGGCTCGGATAAGGCTGTCCTTTTCCCGCACCATATCCTCCGGATTCACCAGTTCTTCTGACAACCGATTCACATATTCGCAGATCTTTTTGCACCGCCGCCAGGGAGAAATGGTCACTTCCATTCCCGTGCTCCGGTTCAGATAGGAAGAGGGGACCACATTGTCGAATCCCGGAATCTGTTCAAAGTCAGAAAGGTTCCCATATACCAGGTACTGCTGTTCAAACTGGTCAGTTTCTATGAAATTTCTTTCCAGCCTCGTATATTCCCTGAATTCCTTCAGAAGCCGCCGGCATATATGGTGAAAGGTGCCGATATACATTTCATGGAGATTCACCTCGATCCCCTGTTTAGAGAGCTCATTGGTGAGACGGGTAATGAGCTCCTTCGAAGCCTTTACTGTATAGGTAACCACCATAATCTGTTCCGGCGGCACTTTTTTATCCCGAATCAGATACAGTACCCGCTGGATGATAGTGTAGGTCTTACCGGTTCCGGGGCCCGCAATGACCAGTGTAGGACCATCAGAATGGATTGCATCATACTGGGCTTGGTTTTCAGTAGGATTCATAGGACTGCTCCTTGTAGGTGTGAATGTGTTTACTATATCTCATTTTAATGCATATGTAGACAGGGAAGGTACAGCGCACAAATTAAAAAGCGCCACAGAATTTTATAATATGGGAATTTGATAAATACGATGAATAAATAATCGCGGCGCTATATGAATTGTGCGCCGCACCACCCCCTCGGGCGAAGCCCGTTCCTCTTGCGACACTTCGCCCGCAGGGCGTTACCCCTCAGCCACTTTCCCAGGATGCAGGATTATCCCAAACATGGTTGAAATGACACACTAGTCACGCCCCTTCTCGTACAGGAACACTAAGACCAGCAACGGCAGGCCCAGGACATAGGCAAAGGAATAGCGGAAAACAGCCGATGCCGGCGTAGAAACGAGAAGGGTCAATGTATTGGCCCAAAGAGGCAGTGCAGCAAGAATCAGTCTCTTTCTCCCACCACAGTAAAAGAGGAGACACAGGAACAGTGTCATCCACAGGGAAATCCCGGCTCCCAGGAATCGGCTGCCGCTGTAGGAATAGTTACCCAGAAACGACTTCAGCCGGAAGGGCATGGGAAAATCCCCAAGTGCCAGCATATCGTTATCCGATGGTTTCATATTCTTCGTATTCTCATCAGACAGAGCCCAGCCAAACCGGGACTGTACATCATGCTCCAGGGGGTCCAGGTTCCAGAGCGCATAGGTTTCTGTCATCCATCCCTCCACATAAAGCCGGGGATTCTTAAGGCCCGTATCCAGCCAGGCCTTCAAAAAAGGAACCCTTTCCCCATTTAATTCATTTCTCCGGAAATGGTCATCCCATTTCACAAAATCCACTGTAGCCGGCGAATACCCTTTCTTCCATTTTTCTTCCGGAAGAAGCCCCGCCATGAGTTCTTTCGTTTTCTCGCTCCGCTCCCCATCCAGAACGAGGACCCGGCCCATCTGCTGCAGGGGGATGACCATGCTCTCCTGAAACAGAGGCTGCCAGCCATGGGTAGAAAGAATGACCCGTCCCGGCAGGATAGCCGCCACCGCACAGAGGAGAAAAAGGGCGGCCGGTTTCTTCCATTTCCCGGTGACCAGGCACAGGGCCATGACAAGAATGGCGGAAATGAAAATACCATTGCTCCGAAACATCATGAGCCCCAGTAGTGCCCCGGCAGTCATCAGCATTTTCTTCCTGTTCTCTATAGGGCCATCAGAAAACAGGACCATACACCAGAGAAGGGAAAGAGAAAACAGCCCATCCCGCACAGCGGCAATACCATAATTGCCAACCATAGGGAAAAACGTAAACCATGCATAGAGAAAAATTCCCGGATTTCTCCCGTACCGTTTCCGGACAAAAAAAACCATGGCCGTCAGTCCGTAGGAATAGACAAGGAGCTGTACCAGAGAAAGCGCAAAAATCACCGGTTCCCTTGTCCCCAGTACGGCTTTTCCAAAGGCCGCTCCATATCCATAAATAAGTGAATAGAACCAGGGAAACTGGACACCGGCGTAAAGGGGATTTTCCATCATAAAAAGAGTATCATTCATCCCGGGCGCCGGATACAATGCCAGCAGCGATGGGACCTGCCAAAGGGCCATGAAAAGGAAAGCAGGAAGAAATAAATGAGAGCCTGTCCCTTCCTGCCTTTCAAAAGATAGTGATAGAAAAAGCCGCACAACCGGCGGGAGTATCGCAAAAAGGAGGAGAAAAATAAGAAATAAAACCTTCAGATCCTCCACAGAAAGAAGAGGATATTCCGGATGCAGCAGGGCCTCCCCCATCCTGTCGATTTTCCAGGTATACCAGGAGGCCAGAGAAAGGGGAATGGAGAAAACAGCGCAGGGCAGACTGACCCTGTCCAGCTTGAAGAGCTTCATGGTGTTTTGCCCCCTTTCTGATAGAATAGAAGGGAAACGCTTCTTGTAAGTATCCACATCAAGTATTTAAAACGGATTGGTAACCCCTCTCGCTTCGCTCGCGCCCCGGGAAGGGGGGCACAGGTCCGGCAGCGGAGCTCCGACCAGGTCTCATAAAGCGGTGCTTCTTAATGTGTGCACCGCACCACCCCCTCGCCCGCAGGGCGTTTCCCCTCAGCCACATTTATATTTTTCAATCCTTCCAATGGGTATATCCATCATCTTCCCGAATCTCCCTGTGGTCTTCCGGAAGTTCTATTTCTTTTCTCGGCATCATCACCGTTTCTGCCCACCTTGTTTCTCCATATTTCCCTTCCGGCAGGAAAGGAAGGAGAAGGAAGAAAGGCATGCAGAGGGGGAAGAAATACACATAGCGGTATACAAAGGCCGCCGGAGTGGCGATCATGAGTGTCCCCCAGAGAAGACAGGCTGGCAGAAGGACAAGAAACCGGCTGTACTGTTTCCTGTAGAAAAGAAGGAGCCCCACGCAGAGCGTAATCCAAAGACAGGTACCGGCACCGAGGAAGCGACTGTGGTCCCAAAGCCAGCGACCCAGTTTTTCCTGGGTATCCTTTTTGAAGAATGTATGGATATCCGCCGTCTTATAGGCATTATTGTGGTCCGGACTGAGCCCGTTCTTGAGATCGCTCTCCGAAAATGCCCAGCAGAAACGGGATTGGGTCATTTCGTCCGGCGCCGGAAATGCCCAGTACCCATAGGTGGCAAAGAGCCAGGCTTCCACGTAGATCTCTTTATTTCTCTTACCCACTGATTTCCAGGCTTTCCAGAATTCATCGGGATGACTGTTAAAATAGTAGAAATCAAAATCGCTGTTCCATTTGATCAGGTCCACGGTAAAGGGATCGTACCATTTTTCAATACGGCCAGGAATCATCATTTTCACAGAGTACGCCTTTTCTTCCGGCGTCAGGGGCACTCCTACCGCCACGGCCCGGGAAAACTGCTGCAGCGGGATGCCTACCCGTTCCTGAAAAAGCTGGGGCAGGTCCAGGATCTGCTTGATGGCAATATCCGGGGTCACCGCAATGGCAATCATCACAAGCCCCGTGAGGAGCAGGTTCATCTGGATCCGTTTCATGAGGAATAAAAGCCCCAGCAGCATGACAATGAATACGTAGATGCCATTATTCCGAAGAAGCATCATACCAAGGCCCGCCAGGATGAAGAGCCGCTTATTGGACTGCCAGGCATTTTCCTTATATCCTGACACAAAGGACGTAACCAGAGGTACCCATAGAAGGATGGTACCGGAAAAGAATACATCCTTCACGTTAGAAAAGGACATATTTACCACCATTGGCATAAATCCATAGTACAGGGATAAAAGGACCGTGAGCCACATGCGGCCGGTTTTCCGATACAGCCAGGAAAGGCAGTAGGCAATGCCGCAGGCAAAGAGAAACATCTGAATCAGGGAAGCAGCCGCCAGCCCGTAGGACGTGGTATGGAACAGCATGTCCGATGCCTGGGTGAGTCCGTAAATATACATGCAGTAAATAAACGTATGCTGCCCGGTGGCCCAGATGCCGGCCCGCATGATATCGGTGGTATCATTCATGCCGGTGCCGGGGTAAAAAACGAGAAAAAAGGGCATCCACGCGCAGAGAAGGAAGACTACGATAAAAGCAAAGGGTGCTTCCAGCGGGCTTCCATCCGGTTCCAGCCGTTCCGAGAGGGCCGGCACAGTTCCCAGATACTTCATAAGTACTGAAAGGACCAGAAAGGTAACCACCGCCAGCGCCAGTACTTTGGGAATATCCACCGCAAAAAGAAGGGATGACCGGTTCCAGGGAGTAGATCCGGGATGCCATCCGATGCGCCATGTATAGAATTCACAGAATCCCATGAGCAGGGATACCCATCCTGTGAGCATCGCCAGCCAGAGCCTGCCTTTATATATATTCATGAAATATACCTGCCTTGTTGCAATCTATGAGTATTATACCATTATTACAGGCCGTACAGCGTGAGTAAAGCAGTAAATGCACGGATATATGGGACAAAAGGCAGCTTCGCCAGGGCAGCGGCCTATGGCCGGGGCTATGCATGGCATGGCTCCAACCATAAAATTCATCTACCCGCCTGGGCCGCTCACCAATCACACTAACCATTCATCCTCTCCAATATGATATAATGAAATAAATGAATATAACCTTGATTCTGAAAGGAGAAAGCTATGAATAGAGAAGAAAGAGTCCGTGCCGCTCTGGCTTCCAAAGAGGTAGACCACGTACCGGTGGCCGCATGGATGCACCTGTCAGAGTTTGACCAGGATCCCATCTCCCTGGCAGAAGCAGAAGTGGAGCTCACAGAAAAATATGATTTTGATTACATCAAGATGATGCCCTTTGGCCTTTACAGTACCCAGGACTTCGGAAACCAGATTACCATTTACTGCGATCCCTACAGGGAACCGATTGTAAAAAACTTTGCCATCCACAGTCCTGCTGACTACAATACCATCCGTGCCATTCCCGCCATTCAGGGAACCTATGGGAAGCAGGTAGAATTTGCACAGGAACTGGTTAAAAGAAGAAAGCCCGGAACTCCTGTCATCCAGACTATTTTCAGCCCCTTCTCCACGCTGAAGAAAATGGCCGGTGATCGTCTCCTCATGGATATGATCAACTACCCCGATGCTGTCCACCACGCCCTGGCGGCCATCACAGCCACCACCCTGGATTTCGTGAGCGCCAATATCGAGGCCGGCGTAGATGGTTTCTTCTTTGCCACCCAGAACGCTACCCGCTCCATGATGAACCTCCAGGAATTTGAGGAATTCGGCGAATTCTATGACCTCCAGGTCATTAAATCCTACGCAAAAAAGACCTGGTTCAACGCCGCCCATATCCACGGAGAAGATATCTATTTCAACGAAGTGGCATCGTACCCGGTGAACTGCATCAACTGGCACGACCGCCATACCTGGCCTTCCCTAAAGGAAGCCCGGCAGATTACGGATAAATGTCTGCTGGCCGGCATCAAATCGGCCCCCTACTTCGTCAATGGTGTCCTGAAATATGACGATATCATCCTTGATGGCACCCCGGAAGAAATTACGGCCCATGTCAAAGACGCCATCAGCCAGGTCGACGGCAAAGGTCTCATCCTTGGCCCCGGCTGCGTCGTGAATCCAAAGGCACCGGAAGAAAACCTCATGGCCCTCCGCAAGGCTGTGGAACTTTAAACGGCATGGATATCAGGAAAGCGCAGATTAATCAGCAGAGTCAGATTCAATCAGTGCTTCCCTGAATGTCCCCCTTTTGAATGGCTCTGCCCTTATTACTCGACAACCAATAAAAAATCACCATAGATGCATCTATGGTGATTTTTTATTGATTAAACCTGCCTTCAGGCTTCAATAGCTTCCGGTGTAGTGGGATCTTCGATTTTACCTTTCAGATCATGGTCTGTCATAGCGCATACAGCGGAATCGGACCATACGTTTTCTGCGGTTTCAATCATATCAATGATGGTGTAAATCGGAAGAATCACGCCCATGAGTCCGATAGGAGCGCCGATGCCGCTCATGAGGGACAGGGTCAGGAAATAGCATCCCATAGGTACACCGGCATTGCCGATGGCTGCCAGCACGGCTACGAAGAGCCAGGTAATCATGGTAGGCAGGGGCAGGTCATATCCTGCATTCTGCATGACGAAGAGTGAAGTCACCAGAATGAAAGCAGCGCAGCCATTCATATTGATGGTGGTGCAGATGGGAAGTACGAAACGGGAAACTGCAGGATTGGCTTTCAGGTTATGCTCTGCAGAAGCCAGGGTTACCGGCAGGGTACCTGCAGAACTCTTTGTAAACAGGGCTACCGCAATGGCCGGAGACATTTTCTTGAATACCTGGATCGGATTCAGGCCCCGGGCCAGCAGGAAAATCGGGATAACTATGAAGAACTGGATCACATTGCTTCCGATGATGACAGCCGTATACTTACCGAGAGCCCCTACAATGACGCCGGCTTCAATCTGGGCAGACAGCTGAGCCGCAAAGGCGAGAATGCCGACAGGAAGAATGAAGAGCAGAGCCCGAATCAGGGTGAAGAGCAGTTCCTGGAAACCAAGGATTCCCTTCATCAGGATCTCCCGGTTTTCTGTCTTCGGCATAAAAGCAAGAGCCAGACCGAAGGATGCAGCAATAAGCATCACTGCCAGTACATTGCCCGACAGGAATGGCTGGAGCAGGTTATTCGGAATAACGCTCAGAATATGATCATAATAGGTCAAATGTCCCAGTTTCTGGGGCACATTCGCTGCACCGGCACCTACGATATCAGCCGGAAGATTGCCCGGTGCAATCCACAGGAACATGGCCAGTCCGATACCGGCAGCGCAGATGGTTGTTAAAAGAGTATAGGTCACGGCATGGGCAAAAATCCGTCCCGTTTCCTTACGTCCCCCCAGCTGGGCCAGTGTCGTAATGACCGCCAGTGCAATAGTAGGCACCGCAATAAACTGGAACAGACGGGTAAATACAGTAGCAATAAAGGTAAATAATTCATTCAGCGGCTTAATACCAAGCCACCCCAATGCAGCCCCGACTATAAGAGCCAGCATCCACAGCACAAACTGCCGTCCCTGCTTCTTCGCCTTATTGGCTTCCAGGGCTTTGTGGGCAGCCTGTTCAACTTCCACATTTTTCTTCATACATATTCCTCCTATGAAACACCTGAAATCAAATTAAGGAACCATTTCCGGAGAGGAATCGGGAAATAAAAAACTCCCGCCCCATTGGGACGAGAGACTCGTGATTACCACCCAGATTCATATGGACGTCACCATCCATACCTCATCAGGTTTCCTTCCTTGTAGAAACCCTCATTCTGTAACGGGAATTCCCGGAAAAGCATACTCTATTCCGCTTTTCATGCTCGGAAACGCACTTCAGACTCCCTATCCATATCCGCTCCCACTGTCCGGACTCGCTTGACTGTCATCAGAAGACCTACTCTTTTTCGTCATTGCCTGTAATGGAATTACTATAGCATGGTATATGACTTCTGTCAAGATAATTCCTCTATGTTTATCAATACGCTGTAATTAATGCATCCCAAAAACATTCATGTTTATATTTTCCATAATCAATGTATCAACTAAAGTTTCCTTCAGAAACATCATGGACAAAAAAACTCTTGCAAAATTCCTTCATATAAGGCATAATAGACTACGTCAAAGAAATATGGGCGATTAGCTCAGCTGGGAGAGCGTCTGCCTTACAAGCAGAATGTCAGCAGTTCGATCCTGTTATCGCCCACCATAAATAAAAAACATTGCGAGAATCCTCTCGCAATGTTTTTTATTTATGGATTTAAAGAAACGCTGATGAATTTATCATCAGCGCTTCCCTGGCACTTTTCGATTTTTAAACGCATTTTCTGCGCAGCATAAACCTATTTTATCAAATCTGAATGTCCAACAGAATCATACCAGATCAGCCAGGTCAAGAATCAGATTTTTGCTCTTTTCCCATCCCAGGCAGGGATCAGTAATAGATTTACCATAGACTCCCTCTCCAATTTTCTGGTTTCCATCTTCAATATAGCTTTCAATCATAAGCCCCTTTACCATATGCCGGATATCTTCTGAATACCGGCGGCTGGCCATGACGTCCCGAGCGATACGAATCTGTTCCATATATTTCTTTCCGGAATTATTATGGTTACAGTCCACTACAATAGCCGGATTTTTCAGATTTCTTTCACCATACATGTCGGCTACCTTTTTAATATTTTCATAATGGTAATTGGGCATACTGGTACCGAAGTGGTTCACATAGCCACGAAGAATGGCGTGGGCCAAAGGATTACCTGTGGTATGGACTTCCCAGCCGTGGAACAGAAAATCCTGCTCACTCTGGGCAGCCTCGATGGAATTCATCATCACCGAAAGGTCGCCGGATGTGGGATTCTTCATGCCCACCGGAATTCCTGCGCCGCTGGCAATCATACGATGCAGCTGGTCTTCTACGGAACGGGCACCAATAGCACCGTAGGAGAGAAGATCAGATAGGTACCGATGGTTCTCGGGGTAAAGGATTTCTTCTGCACAGGTAAAGCCGGTCTGTTCAATTACATGGACATGCATGCGGCGAATGGCTTTAATTCCCTCCATCATGTTTTCCTTGCCCTCTGGATCAGGCTGGTGGAGCATTCCTTTGTACCCTTTTCCGATAGTCCGGGGCTTATTGGTATATACCCGGGGAATGATAAAAATCCGGTCTTTTACTGCATCCGCCACTTTAGCAAGACGGGTGCAGTAGTCGAGAACTGCCGGTTCATTGTCCGCCGAGCAGGGACCGATAATCAGAAGAAGCCTGTCATCTTTTCCGGTCATAATATTTTCAATTTCCCGATCCCGCTCTGCTTTCAGTTTCTGGAATTCCGGTTTTAGCGGAATTTCCTGTTTAATTTCCATAGGCTCCGGAAGTTTCCGGATAAACTGCATCTGTTCCATAAAATCACCTTTTATATTTCTTTGAATGACTCAAGCGGTACACAAATTGGAAAGAGCCGCGTGAAGATCAGGTATAAGGGATGATGGTGCGACGCACAAATTGTGAAGCGCCGCGAGTTTTACATACTTTTCTTCCTTCAGCAAAGTCGGGACCTTCAGTCTTGCCGAAGTCTCAGCCCTGGCCAAAGGCTAAAAAGCTTTCTCCTGTTCCTTCTTCCCCTCATCAACCCGTTCAATTTTGAATACATTAATCGTTTCTACATCGGGGCAGCAAAAAATGGCTGTTCCCTTTTCCTGACCAGGTTGGGGGATTTCGCCGCCATACCGGAGAATATCAATGTAAGGAAATGCCACATGCATAACCATAGGACAAATCTGTCCCCTGTCCTTGTCAAAATCCCAGGAATCTCCCGACCTGTGTCCCCGATGGCAGGGACAGGGCCCCTTTCTGTCAATACAGGTAATCTTTATTTTGGGTCTTCTTGGCATCAGTCAAGCACCTCCAAACATGCTTCTACAGGGATACCCCGAAAGGCATCCTGGGAACCCTCACTCATGACAATCATTTTCCGGACAGCAATCATCGCTTTATCTACGGCGTCTACCATGGCCATACCATTCATGACAGCGCCCATGAAGATGGCTGAAAAAATGTCACTGGTCCCCGGAAAACGGACAGGAATCATATCAAAGGTACGTAGGAAGAATTCCTTCCGTTCTACATCAAACCCAGCCACTGCATCCTGACCATCCACTCGGGCACTGGTAATGGCTACCGAACCTCCGCTCATGCGATGGAGCTTTCCCAGAAGATTCTTCATGGCCACCCAGGAAAGGCCTTCTTTCACAAAAGGCTCTCCGGTAAGAAAAGCAGCTTCTGTATAGTTTGGCACCATGTAGTCGGCCTGGGCTATAAGTTTTCTCATCCCCTCCACCGTTCGCTCTGTAAGGCCATTGTAGAGATGGCCTTCATCAGCCATAATGGGATCCACAAAAATCTTCGTTCCCTTCTCTCTTTCCTGGCTGCAATAATTCGCTATCATGGATGCCTGAGTTGGTGAAACGATAAACCCCGTGGATATGGCATCAAAGGAAAATCCCAATGACCGCCATACGCCAATGGTATTCCTCATATACTCGGTGGTATCAAGGATTTCAAACCGCCCGTAATCCAGGGTATTAGATACAAGAGCCGTAGGCAGATTGTATATATGATGACCCATGTGGGTCAGGACAGGCATCATCGCTGCCAGTGCCACCTTCCCATAACCTGGAAGATCATTAATCAGCAGTAACTCCTTCCCCATAGCGCTCCTCCTCTCTCCGAAATTTGGTGCCTCTATTTTAACATATCTTTGAAAGGAAAATGTAAAAGAATATAATGAACCAGGACAGAGGGAACACACCCCCCCTGAACCCCTGAAAATACTGTAATAGTGTATTATAGGAATTGGAACCAGGTTCCTTGTGCACCAAAATGCATTAATTCCAAGTCTGCAGGTTATCTCACATTTATCATAAGGAGTCATCATGCATATCTATATCAGAGATAATATGGACCTTTATAAAATCATACACAGCGGCCAGTGTTTCCGGGCAGCCGAGATAGAAAACAATCTTTATCGATTTATCACCGGCCGTCATATACTTTATATTTCCCCTATCCATGGAATCCGATATGATGTTTCCTGTAGCCGCTACCAATGGAATCATGTATGGAAGCCATATTTTGATTTATCCTCAAATTACAGAAAATTGGAAGAAGCCTTAAAAATGGATAACTCTTATCTTGCAAGGGCAGCAGAATACAGCCAGGGTATTCACATATTGCGTCAGGATCCCTGGGAAACACTCATTACATTTATTATTTCCCAAAGGAAATCTATTCCTGCTATCCAAACCTCCGTTGAAAAGCTATGCCGAAGCTGTGGTGAAAAAATAAAAACCAGTAAAGAAACCATTTATACATTCCCAACAGCTGCGGCCCTTTCCCGCCTTACCATGGAAGACCTGAAAGCCTGTTCACTGGGATATCGGGCATCTTATATCTATAAAACAGCAAGGGCCATACAAAAAAGACCACATCTTATGAAAGACATGGCCACTATGAACGATGAGACACTTATAGAAACACTTATGAAATTGCCCGGCGTAGGCATCAAAGTAGCCAGCTGCACTGCACTCTTTGGATTTCATAGAACCGCCATGGCTCCGGTGGATGTCTGGATCCAGCGTGTCATAGATCAATACTATGGCGGAATCAACCCATTCCCCCATTATGGAAAAGTCGCAGGAATTATACAGCAATATCTCTTCTACTATGCCCAAAGCACCGGAATGAAAAATATTCCATGAACTTCCGACTTTCTGTTATAATTTCAATCCTGCCTTCTTCAAGGTCTTAAACGTATAGTCCAAGATATTATAGAGTGTCTCACTGTCTTCTGCTGTGAGATTTTTAGCATCCACTTTTTTCATATCCTGGTAATAAAAACTGAGTTTTTGAGCCAGTTCCTGCAAAGAAACCTTAGAATGATCAGTCTTTTCAGCAGAAGGCTTTTTGTCTTCAGTTTCCTTTAAAGACTGCAGCGCCGACTGAAGTTGGAAGTTTTCTTCCTGCAGCCGCTCATTATCCCCTTTTAGAGACTCAATCGTTAACTGAAGTCCCTCATTAGCATCTCTTTCCTGAGATAAATTAAGCTGGAGACTCTCCACTGTCCCCTTCAGCACCTGAATTGTATCTTTAGCTGCTTTGAACCCCAAAGTATTCAATTCATTTCCGTTCATTCTGATTCCTCCCATCATCAAATACGAAGGACCTGTTTTTCTTTATTGTAACACAGGACATGTAATCACGTATAAAGAGAAACCGTTGGATTTTGTAAAAACACCCCTCCAAATACGATGCTTCCCCTATGGCATCCGGTATAATCCAGGAAAGCACCGAACATAACATAACCGCAGGGCTACTTATAGCATTTCTTCTATATTTGTATTATACTTATCCCCAGGTGATATAGATGCATTTCATTTGGAAATTGATAAAAAGCCTCTTCCTGCTGGCCCTGATCATTATAACAGCTGCCGGGTTCTATGCAGGAAATACGGCCTATAAAGAATTATTTACAGCTCCCTGGGACCGAATTCTGGGCATTGAAAACCATCGTAAAGATCTCACGGCCATCCATACCATGGAAGACCGTTACGGTTGGCATCGGGTCACAGTGCCTTCCGGAGATGGTACAAACCTCCGAGGAACCTACATTGAAGACAGGAATAACAGTAAAAAGGCAGTAATCCTGCTTCACGGGCTGTACCAGAATCGATCTATGTGTCTTCCCTACGTAAATATATATCGGAATTTGGGATACAATGTACTTCTTGTAGACCTCCGGGGCCATGGGGAAAGTGATGGCTCCATGACAGACTGGGGTAACATGACGAGGAAGACTTGAACGCCTGGGTGGATTTCCTTCATTCCAAAAATCAGAATATGGAAATTGGCCTCCATGGTTTCTCCCTGGGCGCTGCCATGGCACTGATTTACAGCGGAAGTAAAGAGGGCCATGAAATGAAATTTTATGTAGCCGACAGCTCCTATGGAAATCTTTTGAAACTGGGCCGCGAAAAAATCATGACCTACACCGGTGATGAACGGCTGGTACTTGGAATGGATATCCTAAATCCTTTTATGCAGGCCGCCATGTTCGCTCACACAGGAAAACTTTTATCATCAGTGGATCCCATAGATCAGGTAAATCATATGACTTCCCCCGTACTTTTCCTACACGGAGGAGCGGACCAATTGATTCCGTCTTCTACTGCAGAAGAGCTGCTTTCCGCATCAAGCAGTCAAAATAAACAATTATATATATTTCAGGGAGCCGGGCATACGATGGAAATGGCAGCAAATGGAGAAGCCTACAAAAAAACAGTAACCGAATTTGTTAGAAAACTCTGAATAATGAAGGAATTAAATCGGCATCCATCCTGCGACCTTGCCACTGTCCAACCTCACGCCCCCGATGCGAATCACGCAACCCGATTGGCGAGCGCAGCGCTGCCAACCCGACACCCTTATGCCCCATCCGTCCAGACACCCCACCACCGCTGACGCGGTCCCCCTCCCCTCTAAAGAGGGGAGGTTTAC
>NZ_UQKJ01000044.1 GCF_900541605.1 uncultured Dialister sp.
GAGGCTTGGAAAAAGCCAAATAATCAGCTTCGAACCCTGTGCAGCTTTAAATAAAGCTATTTTTGTCGTTCACTACAGTTCCGACCAGCTCATAGACCTTCTGAAGGAAAACAAGCTGGACTTCACATTCAGCTGTGATGAAGAGGTCATCGGCTCTTTTGAAAGTTTTCCCAGCTTCAGCGACACCATCCTCCTGGCGGTACCGGAAACATTTTTCCTCCCCCAGAGACTTCTGGACCTGGCCCTTACCGCCTCTGACGTTACCAGTGGCCGCCACAGGGCAAAAGATATACCGGCCGTCAACTTTAAGGAGTTTCCCGCTTTCAATTTCATCCTCATCGATGCCCACGTAAACCTGGGTGCCCGGACGCTGAAGATATTCGAAGAGGCCGGTGCCAGTCCCCGGGTCCGCATCAAAGTCCCCCAGCTGGTCACTGCTTTTTCCCTGGCCGCCTCCGGCGTAGGTGCCGCCTTCATCAGTGACCGCCTGGTCACGGGACGGGAAAAGGGGCTCCGCTTCTTCAAACTCCAGTCCCCCTATGCCCAGCGCCATTATTTCCTCCTCCTTCCCCACCGCTCTTATACCCCATCGGCGGTAAAGGAATTTATCAGACTTATGGAACCCTGAGACCATATCCGTCTTCCGAAGCAGGCTCTTTACGGAGCCTGCCTTTTTTTATATCATTCCAGAAAGACACATCCCTTCTTGAAATATAAATTTATTTTATTTCACTATTAAATTCATAAATTTTATTAATTCAAGTGGGGATGGTATATTGTAGGTAGTTCCAAGTACAGATAAACCACCTGCCACAGGGTAAAAACCTGTGGCAGGCAGTATAAAAAATGAGGAAAAGAAAATGGCAAAAAAACCTGTAAAAATTGTAGAAACCGTACTCCGCGATGGCCACCAGTCCATCGCAGCCACCCGTATGCGCATCGTCGACATGCTGCCGATCCTTGAGAAAATGGACAGTGCCGGCTACTACGCCATTGAAGCCTGGGGCGGCGCCACCTTTGACGTGTGCCTGCGCTACCTGAATGAAGACCCCTGGCAGCGGCTCCGGCTGCTGAAGAAAAATCTGCCCCATACCCCCATCCAGATGCTCCTTAGGGGACAGAACCTTTTGGGCTACTCCAACATGGCCGATGACGTGGTGACAGAATTCATCAAGCGGTCCGTGGATAACGGGGTCTCCATCATCCGCATCTTCGATGCCCTGAACGACACAAGGAACCTGGAGACCGCCATCCGGGCCACCAAAGAAGCCGGCGGCCATGCCCAGGGATGTATCGTATACACCATCAGCCCTTACCATAAGGACGAAGACTTCGTAAAACTGGGCAAGGAGCTGGTACAGATGGGCGCCGATTCCATCTGCATCAAGGATATGGCAGGGCTTCTACGCCCTTACAGCGCCTATAAGCTGGTGAAGGCACTGAAGGCAGAAATCAGCGTGCCCATCGATATCCATACCCACTTTACCTCCGCCCTGGGAGACATGACCTACCTGAAGGCCATTGAAGCGGGCGCCGATATTGTGGATACCGCCATTTCCCCCTTCTCCTGTTCCACGAGCCAGCCCTGCACGGAATCCCTGGTAGCTGCCCTGGAAGGCACGGACTACGACACCGGCCTCGACATGCACCGGCTCCATGAACTGGCTGACTACTTCAAACGGGTAAAACGGGACCTGGTGGAAGATTTTCACCTGAATACAAACATTCCCATCGACCCCAAGGTGCTGACCTTCCAGATTCCCGGCGGCATGCTGTCCAACCTGCTCCGGCAGATGAAGGAACTGGGCATTGCGGACAAATACGATGAACTGCTGGAAGAAATGCCCCGGGTACGAAAGGAACTGGGCTATCCGCCCCTGGTTACCCCCACAAGCCAGATTGTAGGCACCATGGCTGTCATGAATGTGGCCCTGGGCCGGTATAAGATGATTCCTACGGAAGTAAGAAACCTGGTAGCCGGCAAGTACGGCCGTACACCGGGCCCCATTGATCCCGAGGTACAGCGCCTCTGCATCGGCGATGAAAAACCCATCACCTGCCGGCCGGCAGACCTGATTCCTCCACAGCTTGAAAAATACCGGGCCAGACTGGCAGAAGAAGGATACCCCCATGCCAGCATGGAAGACCTCCTGAGTTACATTTCCTTCCCCGAAGTGGCCAAGACCTTCTTTGACCGCAACCGGTGGATGGGCCGGACCAATCAGTAAGCCTGCGTTATTTGAATGGATATATCAGTCCACTCCTTCTAACAGCACGCAAAAGGCTGCAGGACAAAATCCTGCAGCCTTTTGTGATGGGACATCTACCGTTCCTCCTGTTCTCTTTTCTTTCTTCTCCGCCGAACCCGGTTGATGTGCCTCTCAAAGTGGCCCCGGTTCATGAATTCTGCCAGCACCAGCTGATCAAAAACCGGCACCGTGCAGGAATAAAATCCCACTTTTTTCTCATATACCGCCACCCATGGGCGGGGAAGTACGAGGTACCCTGCCCGCACGGAGGGGGCAATGGTCTTGGAAAAGGTATTCATATAAATCACTGAACCTTCAGGGCCCAGGGAAAAAAGGGTATCCTCCGGTTTGGAAAGGAGTGTGAATTCCGAATCGAAATCGTCTTCGATAATGTACCCGCCCCGTTCCTTCGCCCAGCGGATGTATTCTGCCCGCTTCGAAGCACTGGCTGTAATACCGGAAGGGTAGCTGTTGAAGGGGGTCACATGGAGTACGGAAGCCCGACTCCGTGCCAGTTCTTCCGTCCGGATGCCGTCCTGACCCATGGAAAGAAGCTCCACCTTCGCCCCGCTGGCTTCATAGACCTTTCGTATTTTCTCGTAGGATGGATTTTCCAGGGCGTAAATACGGTCCCGCCCCAGTACCTGTACATTGAGGCCGTAGAGGTACTCCGCTCCGGAGCCAATGAGAATCTGGTCAGGAGAGACCGCCATGTTCCGGCTCCGACCCAGGTAGGAAGCAATGGCTTCCCGGAGCTCCAGACACCCTTTGCGGGGAGAGGGATCCAGTATTTTCTCGCCGTACATGGACAGCACATACCGCATGGTCTTGGCAAACTGGGAAAAGGGAAACAGATCCCGTTCCCCTTCTTCCCGCTGCTCCACCGGAACGGTGCCAATGGTACTCCTGTCAATTGATGCCTGCACCCTTCCGACGGGATAGGCATCTGTTTCTTTATAAATCACAAAATAGCCGCTCCGTTCCCGGCTCTCCACATAGCCCTCTTCCGACAGGAGGTCATAGGCATGTTCCACGGTAATTACACTAACTCCCGACTCCTCCGCCAGCTGCCGTTTCGATGGCAGTTTCTGGCCGAACCGATAGATATGGCCGGTGATTTTCTCCCGAAGAAAAAGGTAAAGTTTCATATATGCGGTCATGGCAATGTCTCCTGAAGTTAGACGAAAACATCATCCGGCAGATTTACTTTTCAATTCTTGTAACGTAAAATCGCCCAATTTATCTGGTCATATTTTTTATTCCAGTTCTGGTAATTTTAATAAGTTCAGATTCATATTATAATGCAGCTAAACTGCAGTGTAAAGGAGAACTCCCATGATTCATGAATCCGCAGCCGAAACCATGCCGGCTGCCCATACAAAACATAATACCCGTTGGCTCACCATCTGCGGCCTTTTCATGGCCATCAATGTGGGCCTTTCCTCTTTTGGCCTCCCCGTGCCCGGGGGCCATCTATATCTGAATGACATCGTCATCGTCACGGCGGCTTTGATACTGGACCCAGCCGGTGCCTTCCTCGTAGGCGACGTAGGTGCTTTTCTGGGGGATTTCTTTTTCTATCCTCTCCCCATGTTTGTATCCCTTGTCACCCACGGGCTGCAGGCCATGGCCATTTCCTACATTGTTCACAACTGTTTTAAGGAAAACCGGAAAATTGCTACCCTCATTGCTGTCCTTGTGGGAGCTGTCATCATGGTGGTTGGCTATTCCTTGGGCCGGGCCTATATCTACAGTACCCCTGCCTATGCCTGGATCAAGCTGCCCTATGAAATCCTGCAGGCCCTCTTCGGCGTCATCTGCGGTCCCTTCCTTGTATGGAAGTGGAAGCTCGATGAAATGGTCAAAAAGATGATTGACGGGAAATACTGAAAAGCCATTATCGCTTGCCAGTGAGCCGCCTCTGTTTATAAGCAGGGCCAGGGCCCTGCTTTTTCTATACCTTTTTTCCCTGAAATATCTATAGTTTACCAGTAAAGGAGTCCTAATCATGACAGAAAACAATGCAAAAGAACAGTATGAACTGAACAAACAGCTGGCCCAGATGCTGAAGGGCGGCGTCATTATGGACGTCACCACACCGGAACAGGCAAAGATTGCGGAAGATGCCGGCGCCGCTGCCGTCATGGCACTGGAACGGATCCCCGCAGATATCCGAAAGGCCGGCGGCGTTTCCCGCATGAGTGACCCGAAGATGATCAAGGGCATCCAGGAAGCCGTTTCCATTCCGGTCATGGCCAAATGCCGTATCGGCCACTTCGTGGAAGCCCAGATTCTCCAGGCCATCGATATCGATTATATCGATGAAAGTGAAGTTCTTTCTCCTGCAGACGATGTATACCATATCGACAAGCACCAGTTCAAAGTCCCCTTTGTCTGCGGTGCCCGGGACCTGGGTGAAGCCCTTCGCCGCATCGCAGAAGGAGCTGCCATGATCCGTACCAAAGGGGAACCGGGAACCGGCGACATTGTCCAGGCCGTGCGGCACATGCGTAAAATCAATACCCAGATCGCTGAACTGGCTTCCAAGAGGAGCGATGAAGTCTTCGAAGCAGCCAAAAAGCTGGAAGTTCCCTACGACCTGGCCCTCTATGTCCATGACCATAAGAAACTGCCGGTTGTCAATTTCGCCGCCGGCGGTGTCGCTACACCGGCAGATGCCGCTCTCATGATGCAGCTCGGCGCCGAAGGGGTTTTTGTAGGAAGCGGTATCTTCAAGTCCGGAAATCCGGCTAAGCGGGCAGCGGCCATCGTAAAAGCGGTCACCAATTACAACAACCCCGATATCCTTGCCGAGCTGTCCTACGACCTGGGCGAAGCCATGGTGGGTATCAATGAAGATGAAATTGCACTGCTCATGGCGGAAAGAGGAAAGTAAAAAAGCCATGCCCGCCGCAGACAGGCAGGCATCATGCAGCCCGTAATAAGAGGATACCCATTCCCTTATCGTCCACTGCAGAACTGATTCATCTTTCATGGAGGTAACAGCATGGCAGTCATTGGTATTCTTGCCCTCCAGGGGGCATTTATTGAGCATGAAAAAATGATCCGCTCTTTGGGAGCGGATACGGTGGAAATCAGAAATAAAGGGGACCTGACCCATCTGGATGGACTCATTCTCCCCGGTGGGGAAAGCACCACCCAGCGGAAACTCCTGAAGGAAGAAGGACTGTTTGATCCGTTGAAAAAAGCCATCGAAGGAGGCCTTCCTGTACTGGCTACCTGTGCCGGCATGATCCTGCTGGCCCGGCACCTGGATAATGATGACAATCCCTGTTTCGGTACCCTGCCGGTCACGGTCCGCCGGAATGCTTACGGCCGGCAGCTGGGCAGCTTCATCACCACCGCCGATATCAAAGGCATTGGTCCCTTCCGCATGAACTTTATCCGGGCCCCCTATATTACAGAGGCGGATCCGGAGGTAGAAATCCTTGCTGCCGTTGACAGCCACATCGTGGCCGTGCGGTATAAGAACCAGACCGCCCTGGCTTTCCATCCGGAACTGGGAAAGGACACCCGCATCCACGAAGCCTTCCTGCAGCAGGCAGAGAGTTATGGCCAATAAAAGAAGCGGCCTATCCCCTGCAGTGAACCGGAACGGGTTCAGGAAAGCGCTGATTAAGTCACAGAGCTAGGGAAGCGCTGATTAATTCGCAGAGTCCGATTATATATGTATTTTCATGCAATACTGCGTCATAATCCTCCTTAAATAGCTCAGATTTGATCAGTGCTTTTCTGGGAATTTTATCCCCATACATGGGTGGGGATCGTCATAGCCTTTTTCGAGGTTACTGCCCTGAATCCCGTAAATCCCACCAGCCCCCAAGCCCCCTCCGGGGCTTTTTTATTGCAGGAAATGCTTCTTCGATTGACAGGATATTTTTGTTAATTTAACTAATATATACAGTTGGATATTGTCTATGAGAAAGTCTATACTACGTACAGAACGAAGGAGTAAGGAGCTCTGGAGGGGCAGAATCAATTCACAGGTCTCCTCCCCGGTATTCCGATTCTTCGTGAAAGAAAATACAGATTGTAAAGAAAGAAGGATTTATTATGGCAAAGAAACTGAATAAAGAAATTATGGACGCAGTAAAAAGAATGGGAAGGGAAAACAGCCTCTGGGGCTACATGGCCGATAAGAAACTCTACCGGGCTGACGAAGTAGCCCATCTCCTGGGACTGCCCTTCAATTTCAGAAAATGGTAATCTGACCGCCAATGGTCACTCACCGGCAATATAAAAGAGGCTGCATAGCCTCTTTTATATTGCCCCGGTCTTTCTCTTTCGCCCCGTTTCCATTCGGTGTATACTTAAAAAATAATAATGATTACGCAGATTCAAAAATGACTGCATGATTTCTTGAGGACCCTGATTATGACACTTTTCCACATTATCTGGTACGATATCCTGCCCCTCTTCGCTTTCATGGGGTGCGGATGGTTTCTGGACAGCCGCTTTAAGATCGACCTTCCCACTTACAGCCGGCTGAATGTATACGTCATACTGCCCTGCTTTATTTTCTACTCCCTCTATCGGGCAGAGCTTTCTCCGGACGGGCTTCTGCTGATTCCGGCAGCGATACTGCTCATGGTACTTCTTTATATCGTATCTGCCATCGCTGGTCCCCACCTCACCTATAACCGCCGGCAGGTCTCCGATTTTGAAGCGGTATCCACATTTTCCAACTTCGGTAACATAGGCATTGCCATCGTTATGATGGTCTATTCCCACATGCCCTTCCTGGTAGACGGAAAAGCGGTGTATCTGAAGGAAGCCATGGGTTCCATGGCCCTTCTCATGATTCTCATGAACCTTGCTGTCAATACCTTCGGCGCAGCCATGATCCGGAGCGAGAAATCATCACTCATCGATATTCTCTCGTACCTGGGGAAAATGCCTTCCCTCTATGCTGCACTACTGGCAGTGCTGGTACGATGGGTCGGGATTTCCATTGAAGGGACCTTTATCCAGTCCGTACTGGGCCATATGGACGGCGCTTTCCTCGTACTCATCATGGTCACCGTTGGTGTGGAACTGCACCGTACCCATTTTACAAAGCCCGACACCTATACCATAGGCGCCGCCTTCATCAAGCTCATCCTGAGCCCTCTCCTTGCCTGGGCCATTCTCCTCTTCCTGCCGGGGCTCTCCCTCATTTCCCGCCAGGTCTTCTTCCTCGCTTCCGCCATTCCCTCTTCCATGTCTCTCATCATTTATGGTGCAGAATTCAAGAAGAAATCGGACCATCTGAACCAGGCCATTATTTTCAACTTTTTCGTCTCCATCATCACTGTAACCGCCGCCATTTATCTCATGCCGGTTTTGTTTCCGATGTAAGGAGGAATTTCTGTGCAGCTCGAAGCTTTTCTTCAGATTATTACTGATAATATTGTCCCCCTCCTCGTCTTCGTGGCCATCGGATACGTGCTGGATGTGAAATTTAAAATGGACGTATCCTCCCTGACGAAGCTTACTTTCTATGTGGTGCTGCCCTGCTTTATTTTCTACAGCATTTATGTGGCAAAACTGGATATGACCATGCTGAATGTATTCATCCTTGCTTTTATCCAGATGTTTACCATAGGCGCCATAGCCACCTTATATGGTAAATTCCGGGGTATGGATGCCGGAAAGACATCGGCCCTGAAAAACGGGACCATGTTCTCCAATAATGGGAATATCGGTATCGCCCTCATTGCCCTCGTCTTTTCCAATGCTCCCTATGTAATCAATGGACAGTTTCCATACCTTGCGGAAGCCAGTGCCTGTGCCACCATTATGCTGGTCCAGATGAATATGAGCCTCAACACATTGGGACTCTACCAGGCCGGTGTAGGAAAACTGACTACCAGGGACGCCATTTCCGTTATCTTTCACATGCCGGTCATCTATACGCTGGTGGCCGTGTTTACCATCAAATTTACAGGCATCATAGATATGACTACCCTCTTCGTGTGGCCTGTCTTCCAGAGCTGTGCCCAGGCACTGGTGGCTATCGTCATGATTACCCTGGGCATGCAGATTCACCGGTCCCATTTCTCCTTTGCAGATCCTGACGCCTGGGTGGGCTGCACAATCCGTCTGGTCGTGGGCCCTGTCTGTGGATTCATCCTGATCCACCTGGCCCGTCTGGCAGGCTTTACCTTTGATCCTGTCATCAACCAGACCATCCTCATCATGTCCAGTGTCCCGGCGCCCGTAAATTCGGTACTCTACGCCGTGGAATTCCATAACCATGAAGATTTTGCTACGGAGCTGGTGATGATGAGCACCTTCCTCTCCTGCATCACCATGACGGGCACCATATATGCCGCCCGAGTGCTGTTCCCCATTTAAGAAAGCGCTTCCCGGAAATACACTTCATAAAAGGAGCCTTGAGAAATGTAATTCATTTCTCAAGGCTCCTTTTATATTTCCTGTCACGGTTTAAACTTATACCCCACGCCCCAGATAGTCAGGATGTGCCTCGGGTTCGCCGGGTCCTCTTCCACCGCTTCCCGAAGCCTGTTGATATGGACCGGTACAGTGGCCGTATTTCCCAGGGAATCCATACCCCAGATTCTCGTGTACAGGGTCTCCCGGCTGTACACCACATCCGCATGGACCATGAGGAACTCCAGCAGCTGGAATTCCTTATTGGGCAGTACCTTTTCTTCCCCCCGCACCCAAATGCGGTGGGTATCGGACTCCAGGGTAATACCGCTGATGGTGATCCGCTTCCGATCCTCCGGCTTCCCTTTGAGCCGTTCATACTGGGCCAGCTGGGACTTCACCTTTGCCACCAGCACCCCCGGTGAAAAAGGCTTTTCGATGTAATCGTCGGCTCCGAAACCAAGCCCCCGGATTTTGTCGATGTCCGTTCTCTTGGCGGTCACCATCATGATAGGGATATCTACCTTATCCCGAAGTTTTCGAACAATCTGGAACCCATCCATCCCCGGCAGCATGACGTCCAGAAGGATCAGGTCATAATCCCCTGTCAGCGCTTCTGTCAGGCCGGCGGTGCCGTTTTCTTCTACCGTTACCTGATAGCCGCTGACTTCCAGGTAATCCTTTTCAATGGATGCAATATCATCATCATCTTCCACTATCAGTATTCGTTTTGCCATTTTTATCCTCCAAAGGTAATGTAAATACTACCGTCAGCCCATGGGGCTTCCTGTTTTGAAAATCCACGGTTCCTCCCATCAGCCGGGCTGCCCGTTCCACGATCGCCAGTCCCAGGCCGCTGCCGTTTTCTGTACGGCTTCTTGCTTTATCCGTACGGAAGAATGCTTCTTTCAGACGGCCCAATGCTTTTTCCGGCACCCCGGGACCGTCATCGGAAATCCGGAGTTTTGCTTTTTCTCCTTCTGCTTCCACAGAAATATCCATATGGACCTGATTTTCCGTTTTGTACTTGATGCTGTTGGATACCAGATTTTCCAGGATACGCTCCAGAAGGAGAGGACTTCCCCTGACCCGAATATCCTTATCTGCGGTTATCGTAAAATCGGCGCCATTCTTATTCCAGTTCAGCCGGTTTTCTTCGATAAACTGTTCCACCGTTTTCCCCAGGTCCAAAGATTCCAAGGGCAGCGCCTTCTCTCCGATATCCATCTTCGTCAGAAGGAAAAGCTGTTCAATCATCCGATCCAGGATATCGGCCTTCCTGTGGATAACTTTAAGATACCGCTCCTGCATGGCCGGCGTAGAGGCCACATGGTCCTCCAGCCCTTCCACATAGGCCTTGATGGAAGTAAGGGGTGTCCGTATATCATGGGAAATGGAAGCAATGAGTTCTTTCCTCTTTTCTTCTTCCTCCTCCCTTTCTTCCAGGGACCGCTTCAGCCTCCAGGCCATCATATTGAAGGCCTCTATAGCCGGCGTGAATTCGTCATGCCTTGTATGGCGAAGGTATACGGACAGATTTCCCTTCCGTATTTCATCGGCTCCCCGTTCCAGTTCCCCTAAAGGAGAAAGGATGCGGCCCACGATGAACCGGGCCAGGAAATAACTGGTAAGCACAATAAATACCACCAGGGACAGGAGTATAAACCGGCTCCCCCCCCGTACAGCCTTTTCGATGGCCGCATCGCTCCGGGCCTTCGGATGGCGGGCAATGGTATAAAGATGGTACGTATCTCCCCGGATGACTTCCTTATCCAGATAATAGTACCGGTCTCCATCGGTCATGCTGTAGGTACTGCTCCCCTCCCGGCTGTCCACACCTTCGGTGATGCCATTTTTCCGGAGGGCCTCTATATCGGTCTGGTATTTTTCATTGCCATAGCTGTAAATAGGGCTGCCGTTCTTTTCCACGGTCACATAGGTCTGGATGGGATCCGTAATTTCCATGACCCAGGAATACCGTTCAACCCCCTCCTTATGGCGGATGCCATGGAACAGGGCCGTCCGGATGACATTGGATATGACATTGGATATGACATTGAACTGGAAACTGCTCTCTGCCATCACATGGTTCCCGCTGGCTGAATAGAGAAGAAGCCCTGCAAAAGCAGAGACCAGCACGAATAAAGTCATCAGGAGCGGCAGTATGCATACAACGATATGGGATAAAATCAGACTTTTCCGTATATTCATAGTATTCCCTTTCATACATGGAAAAGGGCAGAATCACCTGCTATTTTCCATGGGAGAATCCTTTCCCCTTTTCCCTTATCACACCGATTGTCCGCACCCCATGCAACCGGCCGAATTTTCAGTTTATCTTTTCTTTATGGTTTAATACATAATCATTTACACCGTTCCTGTAGAGTTAAATTTAAAGATTATACATTTTGGAGGATACTATGGTCAAAACTCTCAGGAACCATCCTTACTGGACTTTACTTATTTTCACCCTTATTATCTACCTCATGGGCAACCAGCTTCTGGCAGTCACGGACACGGCAGAATCGAACTATGCCCTCACCGCAAAGGAAATGGTCCTTTCGGGAGACTGGATTTCCCCGCAAATTTACGGCCGCTACTGGTATGACAAGCCCATATTCTACTATTGGGAGCTGGCCCTGTCCTTTGCCCTTTTCGGGTTCAATGAAATGGCTGCCCGCCTGCCCGCAGCCATTCTGGGGTCTGCATCCGTACTCTTTACCTACTGGTTCGGCCGCCGAACCTACGGAGAAAAGGTAGGCTGGCTTTCTGCCCTTATCCTTGGTACCTCTGTGGAATGCTGGGTCCTTTCCAAGGCTGTTATCACCGACTCCACCCTCTTCCTTTTCATGAGCGGCGCCGTGGCTTTCTTCTATCTGGGATACACGGATAACAGGAAATACTATTTCCTCTGCTACGTCTTTGCAGCTCTCGCCACCCTGACCAAGGGGCCTATCGGTATTCTCCTGCCCGGGCTGGGATGCTTCCTCTTCCTCGTTTACAAGAAAGACTTCCGGGAAATGGCCCATGTCCATCTGATTTCCGGACTCTGTATCTTTGCAGTCATCGCCGGTGCCTGGTACGGTACCATGTGTTACCTCCATGGCAGCGACTTTATCCTGAATTTCATCGGCGTCCACAATTTTCTCCGTGCCACGGTGTCGGAACATCCTTCCCACAACAAATGGTATTTCTACATCATCATCTACTTCGTCGGTTTTGCGCCCTGGAGCTTCTTCATTCCCTATTCCCTCTTCCGCCGGTGGAAGCAGAAAAAGCTGGACCTGCGGAATGCGGACGATGCCACCCAGCTTCTCCTGATTTACGCATTCGTGGTTTTCTTCTTCTTTGAGCTGGTGGCTACAAAATACACCACCTACACATTCCCTGCTCTCTTCTCCCTGTCCATCCTGACCGCCGTCCTCTATAAAGACCTGTCCCTGCGCATCGAAAAGGGAAGTCTTGCCCTGGGTATCCTGTACTGCGTACTGGCTCTCGCCGTAGCGCCCTCTATCATGCTGAACCATTCAGGAAAAGAAATTGGGGAAGCCCTGGCCCATATGGATACGGAAGGAAAAACTATTGCCTTTCTTAATGATTACCGCACCTCCGCCGTCTTCTACAGCGGGAAAACCATTTACCGGGCTGTGGAAGGCGATAAAATTGAATCCATGGAACCTGGAACCCTGTCCTGGAATGCAAAAAATGTAATGCCCTTCGCAGCAGAAGAAAAGCTCCTCCAGGATCCCCATGTGATTCTCATTACCAAGGACAATGACCGGTCCTCTTTCCTTATGGAGTACAACGAAACCATGCCGGCCTATCGGATCAATGTATCCGGAGAATACAGTCTCTGGGTACGGCAGCCTTCCGCAGAATAACGAAGTTATCTCTTTTCATCATGTTTAACGGCTAAACCGGCAAGCGACTCATAATAAAATTTCTTTACTTTTTCGAAAGAAAGCGATATACTATATGAGTCAATCCTATGGCGGTGTAGCCAAGCGCTAAGGCGTGGGCCCTGCAAGGCCCTTATCCCCGTGTTCAACTCCGGGCACCGCCTCCAAAAACAGAACGGTTTATCCCTTTCCGGGATAAACCGTTTTTTGATGTTTCCTACTTTTTCCGAAGGATCGGAAGGTATCTGAAATAGCAGAGGGCACCGCTAATGGCAGCCAGCAGGCCTCCGGCAAGGCCGATATAGGGAAGGCCGCCGGCCGCAGTGATAGTACTGCCCAGGAACGTACCTCCTCCGATACCTACGTTAAAGATACCGGAATAAATGGACATGGCCACCGGCGCAGCACTGATAGAAAGGTGGCGGATAATTTCCGACTGCATGGCCACCCCATAAAGAGTGCTCACTACCCCCATGGTCAGGCAGAGCAGAAGAAGCAGGGGCCAGAAAACGGTGGCGGGCAGGAACAAAAGAAGCGGTACAATGAGCCCCGCCGCCCCGATAAGGATAATGGCATGGGGATAGGTATTAAACATTTTAGAGAATACAAAGCTTCCCAAGAATCCCGATGCCCCTACCAGCATGAGGCAAGCTGTGATTCCTTCCGCCGAAAATCCGGCCACCGTATGGAGAAAGGGCTCTATATAGCTGTATGTAGTGAAATAGGAGGTAGCAAAGAAAAGGGTCATTCCAAAAATAATAGAAATGGCGGGATTCCTGAAAAGCCCCGGCAGGTCCCCCAGAGAAAAGGACTCGTCGTTTTCCATCCGGGGAAACACAAAGAACAGGTAAATAAGGGCCAGAATAGTGACGCCGGCAATGGAGAGAAATGTCATACGCCAGCCCAGAGACAGGCCGATGACCCGGCCCAAAGGGAGGCCGAAGACCATGGCCACCGCCGTCCCTGTGGCCACCATGGACAGGGCAAAGGGAGACTTCCCCTTATCTACAAGCCTGGCCGCCAGGGGCGCCGCTACAGACCAGAATATGGCATGGGCACTGGCCACCACAATACGGCCGCCCATGAGGATGCCAAAAGTCGGCGCCAGGCCGGAGATCACCTGACCGATGGAAAAGACAGAAAGCGTGAGCAGGAGCAGCGGCTTCGGCGACAGTTTTCCTCCCAGCAGCATGAGTGGAAGGGAAAGGACTGCCACCATCCAGGCATACACCGTAATCATAATCCCCGTTTCCGCTTCGGTTTGGGAAAAGGACCGGGAAATATCCATCAGAAGGGCAATGGGCATGAACTCAGACGTATTAAATACAAAGGCAGACACCGTGATTCCCAAAAGGGGAAGCATCTGCCTCGCAGGAACAGGCAATTTCATAAAATCCTCCTATTCATACAGGTATATCTACTAAAGTGGAACGCGGTAGAAATGCAGCGGAAATATCAAAAGCAGTACGCCCTATCCTGCGTACTGCTCCTATATACAGATTGATCCTTCTTTTTCAATCCTTTGGCACTGGACCATACTTGTTTTTCTTGTTTTCTCCAGGGAAAAAAGCAAGAATCACAACGGCTGCCAGGAAGATAACCGCCACCACGCGGGTCGCCATGACCTGGCTCCCGAGATAATCACCGCCGAGCTGGTTAATGGCAAAGAGAATCAGGAAAAACAGCCAGTAATACAGATGGGAAAGGCCAATGTCCGAAAGACGGCGGATGCCGAGACTGATGAGCGAAATAAAGCAGAGAGTCCCTACAACCAGGAACGTGAAAATATAGGGATTCAGATCTCCTACGAACAACTCCGGTCTGATGCAGGTAAAAGCAAAGAGAACAGCCGCCGGAATACCAACCCCCAGCATTTTGGGAATATAGGATTTACGGCTCATTCGCCCGATGGGGTTGAAATAAACCTTGAAAATCTTATGTCCCAGTCCCTTGGATTTCTCTTCTTCCTCCTCTGCTATGGCCTCATTGTCTGAGAGAGCCTTTGCTTCCTCACTGTCCATAAGGGCGATGGTGATGACGGAATCCGATTTTTCCGGTTTCGTCACGAAAATAGACGTCACCGTATCCGCAAAAATGGTCATGCCCGCAGCGTCCTGGCCCTTTCCTTCCGACTTTTCCAGGGATTTGATAAAAGTATCCCGATCCTTTGCAGGGAGTTCCATATAAATGGCTGCCGTCTTTTTATGGCGGATGCATACACCAATCATGGATACATCCATACCGTAGAACGAAAAGGTTTCTTCCCCTTCGGAGAGAGAATAAAAGGTAATGCCCCGATCTTCATCCTTCTTTTCTTCCGTGGCCGTATAGCATTTGGAAATACTGCGAATCGTATCTCCCAGGCGGATCTTTCCTGCCCGTCTCGGCTTCCGGTGTTTTCCACCGCCTGCCGCTTTATCCGCATTTTCCGTAATATCGGGAATATTAAAATCCATATCCATAGGTACTGCTCCTTTATTACTGTATACGACAACTTGCATACCAACCTATTTTACCATGATTGGGTACAGGACGAAAGGATAGATAGCGAAGAATAAATAGAATCAGAATATTCCCCAATATTTCAGTTTATCGAGCTGTTAGGGCGATGCTTACGGATAGAGTCATTCGTGCGG
>NZ_UQKJ01000045.1 GCF_900541605.1 uncultured Dialister sp.
ATGGCTGTGAATAATTAGCGCTTGTAAAAAGCCCATTTAATCAGCGTTTCCCTAGATGGTCCGCCTGCGGGGCCTCAATTCTCCATTCTCAAATCTCAATTTTTTTTATATAATGGAGTCAGCATATCTACCGGCTTTTTGTGAGGGAGTGGTTCTATGAAAAGAAAAGGTTTCGCCGTTCTTATGGCTCTGGCTCTGTCCCTGTCTGTGCCCCTTGTATCGGTGGCAGCAGAGGGCAGAGGGGACGGTTCTTCAATTTCCCGGTTTGCTTCGGCCCTGGAGACCCGGTTTGTCCAGGAGACGGGAATCGCAGAAGCGTCAGGCATCAGTGCCTCCGACAGCATGGCCACCAGGGATGTAAAGGAGCTGAAGAGGGGCATTTCTCTCCTGCAGCAGGGGAACTTTGGAGAGGCGGAGGCTGCCTTCCTTTCCGCCCGGGATGCAGCGCGGTCCGATAAAAGGGGCTCCATTGATGCGGTGGTGGGCCATTTCTATATGTTGGCCAACCGCATGGATGATGCCTGCCGGTGGACGGAAAAAGCCATCGCCGACGGACCGGATGAATGGATGCTCCATACCATGCTGGGCATTCTTTACAGCAGGAATGATCACCAGGACTTGCCGAAGGCTATAGGTTATCTGCAAGAGGCCATCGGTCTCTCTCCCCGGATCGGCATCAACTATCGCATACTGGGAACCCTGCAGTCTATGAACGGGGATCCCACAGGCGCAGCCGATACTTTTACAAAAGCCATCGCAGTCAATCCGTCCGATGCCTTTTCCTATATGGCCCGGGGCTCCATCTATGAGGATCTGAAGGACTATGAAAAGGCACTGGCAGACTTCCGCCGTGCCCTGTCCATGAACCTGCCGGGCAAATTTCATGAAACGGCCCAAATGGAAGAAGGGCAGACTCTTTTCCACCTTTCCCGGTACGATGAAAGCCTGGCAAGCTATGGAAAGGTGCTGGAGAAAGACCCCGGAAATTTCAGGGCTGCCTATATGACCGGCCTTATTTACAAGGCTGAAAGGAAGGATGATACCGCCCTGACCTGGATGGAAAAGGCGTCCCGTCTGGCACCACAGTCAGCAGGGCCCTACGATGTGATGGGTTTTCTTTACGTAAAGCAGGATAAAAAGGACCAGGCACGGGACTCACTGCAGAAGGCAGTGGACCGTAAGAGCAAAATCATGAGAACCTACCGACTGCTGGCCCAGCTTTATCAGAGTGACGGAAAGGACGATGAAGCACTGAAGATCCTGGATCTCGCCGTCACCCGTCTCCCCCACAATCCGGATGCCTGGTCCGAACGGGGCTGGTTCTTCGAAAGCAGGAAAGACTATGCCCGGGGAGCCGCTGACTACACGGAAGCCATAAACCTGGGCGGAGAACAGAAAGCCCTGAACCTGACACAGCGGGGATTATGTTACAGGGAACTGAATGAAAACAAAAAAGCGGAAGCCGATTACCAGGAAGCCCTCCGCCTGAAGTCCGATGAGACCCTTGCCTATATAGGCCTTGGAAATTTATACAACAAGGCCGGAGATTACGACCGGGCCATCGGAATCTATGAAAAGGGACTCGCCGCTGTCAAAGAAGAGGACAAAGGCATGATCCTGAATAACCTGGGCTTTACTTATAAAGAAAAAGGAGACTACACAAAAGCGCTGGAAATCCTCACTGAGGGAATCCAAAAGTACCCCAATCATGCGGAGACCTGGCGCAGCCGTGCCCAGACCTGCGACGCCATGGGACAGCCGGAAAAGGGGATCCCCGATATGGATGAATTTCTGAAGAGGAAACCGGGCGATGCCCGTGGCTACCGTTTCCGGGCTGCTCTCTACGAAAAGGCAGGAAAAAAGGACCTGGCGGAAAAGGACCGGGAAAAGGCAAAAGCCCTGGAGAAAGGTGGGAAGCAGCCGTAAAGCCTGCATGTGTCCGGACGAGGGCACCAAGCCTTGAACGGATCCATGTGGTCTGCCTGCGGCGGTCAGGCGGATGCGCTCTTCCCTGTATCCTCCAATACAAAAAGCAGTGCCCCCTGATGGGACACTGTCTTTTTAGTTTAGTGTGCCAACTACGATGCCCCGAAACTGACCCTGCCTCACCTATCTTTTGGGGAGGCAGCGCCGCAGACTGATATCCTCTCGAGTTGTAAGACCGTCACAGGCATTTAGCCGGGAGATTTCTCGACTCATCGTAGCTGTAGCGATTTTAAGGACAGATTCACTTATCATGCTGCCACCGCTCGAAATGACGGGGTCGGGTAGTGTCAGTTGGATACGTATTGATAAGCGCCGCAGGCTGTAGAGTTTTCCTACCAGCTAGCCGCTAGAAGCTAGAAGCCCCCGCCCGATTGAACGCCAACGCGGTCGCAGGACCCTGGCTCGAAGGGCCTGATGCGCTCAAGGCTCAAGGCTCCACCCGTTCGCACGTACAGCCAGCCGGTCCAGCGCCGCAGGCTGTAGAGTTTCCCTAACAGCCAGAAGTCCTCACATGTTTACACAACACTCAGCCTTATTCTTTCTTTACACATAGAAATTATGTTATAATTAAGGCAGAAAAGAGGTGCATCCATGGGCACGAAAAGAACTTACAAAGACTCCCTCTTCCGCAGTATCTTCAAAGATAAAAAGCGGCTCTCCCGTTTATACAAAGCTCTTTCCGGAAACGAAATATCGCCAAAGGACATCACCATCAATACACTAAAGGGCGTATTCATGAATGATGTAAAAAACGATATCAGCTTCCTGGTCGGAAATCGTCTCGTCATCCTCCTCGAACATCAATCCACCTGGAATCCGAATATGCCTCTCCGGTTCCTGTGGTATCTGTCAAAGCTGTATCGTCTGTATGTAAATAAAGACATGATTTACCATGCGGAGCTGCTGAAAATCCCGACTCCTGAGTTCTATGTTCTCTACAACGGTACCATGGACATCCCATCCATCCAGGAGCTTCGCCTGTCAGATGCCTTTGAGATTCCCGGAAATGCCATGGAGCTTACCGCGAAGTGCTATAATATCAATTATAAAAAAGACCGGGAGGTTCTGGATGCCTGCTATGAGCTTAAAGCATACAGCACCTTTATTGCTATAGTCAGGGATTGTCAAAAGAAAGGCCTCTCCCTTTTCCAATCAATTAAAGAAGCGATTGCTTATTGCGAAACCCATGACCTCATGGGTGAATACTTCCGAATCCATGAAAGTGAGGTGTACGATATGGTATCCTTCAAGTGGGATGAAAAAAGAGCCCGTGAAATCGCTGCTGAAGAAGCTAAGAAAGCCGGACGTGAAGAAGGACGAGCAGAGGGCACCAAATCTGCTTTTCGCCAGGCCGCACTCTCTCTTATGCGGAATAAAGTTCCTCTGAAAATTATCATGTCCTCCACGAATATGACTGCCGATGAAGTCAAAAAGCTGGCAAAAGAGAATGGACTGACTTTTGAATAACATCAAATAAAAGGCCATGACCTGAAAATAGGTCATGGCCTTTTTCGTATACCTGCAAACGGGCGAGGCTTCCAACTGTTAGCGGCTGGCGGCCAGGAAAGCTGGTTCGCCTGCGGCACTGAACTGGCTGACGGGCGTGCAAACGGGCAGGGCCTTGAGCCTTTAGCCTTGGGCCTTGAGCTGGTCTGGCCCTACGGGCCGGGTATCGGGTGGCTGAGTGATATGCGAACGGACGGGGGCTTCTAGCTGTTAGCGGCTAGCTCCTAGGAAAGCTGAACAGGCCCTGCGGGCCGGACCCATCACCATCTCTCAGCCCCGTGGGCAGCTCTCTTCTGAGAAGAGAGCCATGTGCAGAGTCAATAGGACGTTATGGGGGTAGAGTCATCAGGATCCCAACTGCAGCGGAGGGCGCTGATGCCCTCGATCTCGGTCTCAGTCTCGATCTCATCTGACGGAGGTTAGCTGATGGAAACGCCGCAGGCTGATGGGTAGTCCCCCTTTTCCAAAGGGGGATGTCTGCGTAGCAGACAGAGGGATTCTGATGGGACTGCGGCGGAGCCGCTGATCAGCTCAAGGCTAAAGGCTCAATGCCCCCATACGTTCACACGCTCTTAAACCACATACCGCCCGCAGGGCCCTATTTCCTCGATCTCGACCTCGGTCTCGATCTCATTGGCCCGCAGGGCCTGACCAGCTTTCCTAAAAGCTAACAGCTAGAAGCTAAAAGCCCCCGTCCGTTCGCACGTACACTCAGCCACACTACCGCCGAAGGCTGATTCGCTCAATGCCCCCATACGTTCACACGCCCCTCAGCCACATACCGCTCTGGCATAAAAAAAGCAGCCTTGAAGGCTGCTTTTCGTGAATCAATTACCAGATATGGCAGGTGAGGCTGATATTTCCATTGAAGCCTCTCCGTTTACCGGCGTAGTCGCTGCCGTTGATGGCAACTCTCCATTTACCGGTGTCTACGCTGGTGCCGTACTCGAAGCGGACGCTGCCGCCGCGGATGGAGGCGCCTTCGATATCAGCGCCGTCGGCGGTGCCGTAGGCTTTGCCGCTGAATTCATATTCATAGGCGAGGCCGGCGTAGTATTCAAACCGGTGGTCCTGGTGCTGCCACCGGGTGCCGATGCGGGCTACGTTGCTGTCGAGGCTGTCGATGTCGTAGTGGCCGCCGGCGTCGAAGGAATCACCGTTCAGGTGGGTGTGGAAGAACCGGAAGTAGGTATCGAGACTGTTTCCATGGCCCCGGTCCAGGATTTTGCCGAAGCCCAGGTGGATGGCATTGTACATGCTGTCCGTCTTGTAGTGGTATCCCTTGCCTTCGGCATCGTGGAGAATATTCTTCGCATCGTTCGATGCCCGGCCGAAGCGGAGGGACGCTTCTTCGTAGGTGCCGTTCGCTTCGATCCGTTTCCCGAAGATACCGGCTCCCTTATAGTCAATCTTTCCGTTACCCCGGCCGTTGTAGAAGGTGCGGTAAGAGCCGTCACCGTAGTCGTAGAAGAGACCATATTCCGCATGGGCTCCGTCTTTTTCCGTATCCTTCACAGCAAAACCGGCCTGGCTGCGCCAGATGTTTGTGGTGATATGGCTGCCGGTTTCATAGCGGTTCTCGCCGCCGCCGATGGTGGCGAAGGCCTCTCCCCCGTCTTTGGACTTATCCAGGTTCTTCATGGTGTCCAGCACCAGGTCGTTCGATTCCAGGAGGGCTGCAATGCCTGCTTCATTGCCCATGAGCACATTATGGGTCTGGGCCTGGGCGTGCATATCCGCATCGTAGACCACATTTCCATTCTTCAGGAGCGCCCGGCCCGTGCCTTCCAGGGTGGTGCCGGCAGTCAGGTGCTGCTCAGTGCCCACGAGGCTGCTGTCCGTGAGACCTGTGGAAATACCGTTGCTGTCCAGGAGGGTCCGTTCATTGAGACCGCCCTTCAGGGAGAACAGGTTCTTCATGGAAAGGTTCGACCAGTCCACCTTCGTGCCGCTGAGGTCATAGGCCTTGCTGCTGTCCAGGGAAGCTACAGGATCCGTGGAAGCCCAGTCCAGGGTATGGTAGGTCAGAGATGTGGGGTTGTCCAGATGGTAGGTGAGGCTCTTGCTGTCAGAGGAAATACCGGTACTCCCTTTCCCCGCCACGGTGACAGCGCCGCCGCTCATATCGTAGGACACCTCATTCTCCTTCCCCGCCAGATTGCCGAGCCCCGTCACAGAAGTAGCATCACTGCCATCTACAAGGGTCCAGCTTTCGGAGGGAGAAATGAGGGTGCTGGTGCTGTTGGTAACATGCATGTTATCCATGGAAAGTTTTGTATTTCCATCAAATACATAACCATACTTCTCCAGCTTCAGGGGAGAAGAAGCAGTGCCGGACGCATCGAGGGCCTTATTGGGCAGGGAAACGGAGGATACAGTGATGTCTCCCGTCTTCCAGACTACATCATTTCCATCAATGCCAGCCTTGCCAGTATAAGATCCAACCAATTGATCGTCATTCTGCTGCAGGGAATATCCATAAATCAGCTTATTCGCTTTTATCTGGTCCTCTGACTTATATATTCCTTTTTCAGCCTGAATCACAGTAATCTTCCGGTCCGGTGACACACCGGCGAAGAAAATATTGTTCCTTTCATCGGCCGATAATGTTCTTAAATCAATGTCCTTTAACTTGCTTTCAAAGTCTGGATTGCTGGCTGCATTATCATTATCGCGATTAGTAATATAGGCAGTTCCATAATCCTCGCCTGAAGTCAGGTATGTCAAATCAATTATTGTTGCTCTCTCATGAGGATTATCAGGATTGGGCCGCCAGTTATAAGTGAAATTTCCTGTGCTAAGTTTCAATGCAGGAGTATTAAAATCATTCATTGCCCAAATTTTAATAGAAGAGAAATTACTTATTTCTTTAACTTCATTATTTTTCCAAGGAATTGCTTTACCAGTCAATTTCAGGTAGTAGTTCTTGTTATCAGTAACGGGATAAATACCACCTCTCATTCTGGAAGAACCATTTTCAAAATCCAGGAAATTTCTATCAGGTAAATTTTTATCGTTGAAAGAGATTTCTTCCACATAACCAACATTCAAGATATTATCAAGATTGTTTATTGCATGTGACTGAGGTACTATCTCTGCTCCATATAAGGAAACGTCCTGAGATAAATCTGCATCTCCGGATAAGTTGATACGGTTTCCCCAAACATGCCCACCCCATCTGGACACATTTGTCTGCCCTCCATAAACGTCCGCATTTTTCAGCACAACTGAATCCTGGATATTAATCACATTTCCGTAAACATTTCCCTGTACCACTTGTCCATTCAGGCCAACATTTCCCCCATAAATCTTTACCCGTCCGTTATCACTTGTTCCGGTAACTGTCATTCCTCTTAAATTTATCACATTATAAAAAGGATAGGACTTTGAGTAACTTGCAGAAGACGTACCACCTGAAATAACATCAGCTCGAAGTATCCCTTTGTTTTGCTTCTCCCCAATATTAATTACATTATTGATTATAGAGAAGCCCCGAATACTGCCATCCCCACTAAAACGAGAATTGCCTCCTATCAGGCTATGAATCGTAAGCGAATCATTGCTGGTAACATTGATAATATTCCCACCTATACTTTCATATGTATATGAATTACTGTTCTGGTCATTACCTCCCATAACGGTCTGCCAACCATCATTCCGGTTGTTTTTAATCTCAGTTTTATTACCATTCTCATCTTCTACTACAGCATTCGTATTATCGGTGATTGTAATATTGTTAAAATTTGTGCGACCCGTAATATCTACTCCATTAATGATACCATCTACTGATTGGGCAAAAGCAGACGCTCCTCCACCGAGCAATGCAAAGGCAATACACAATGGTAAAACCTTTTTAGATACAGCGGCTTGTCCGCTTTTAATGAAATGCATATAAATTCCTCCTCCATAAAAAAAAGATGATTGCTGGACTATCAACGAGATAGCCTTCAATCGCTTCCTTTTTCTCCTCGATACAATAGACTCATGTTCTCATGAACCTTGATATGATATATTTTATCACTTTCCAAAGGGATTGTAAACAAGCGACCGGTGCCAATGAATACAGCCAGTACCCAGTAACCAGCGGCCAGCAGCCAGGACTACAGCGGCTCCGCCGCAGTTGAAATCCTGACGACTCTGCCCGCAAAACGGACAATTGACTCTGCAGGAGGCTCTCTTCCCTGAAGAGAGCTGTCCACCGGACTGAGAGATGGTGATGGGTTCTGATAGCTCCGCGGTGGAGCCGCTGGACCTTAAATCTCAACTCTTTCTTTGCAAACCCCGTCACAGTCATTTACCAGAAAGATCTCTCGACTCATCGTAGCTGTAGCGATTCTTACGGGTGGCGTCACTACGCATACTACCTCCGCTCGAGATGACGGGGTACGGGTAGAGTCAGATGGGGACGGATGGAATCGGCCCGAAGGGCCTAACCACCTAGCCACTAGATCTAGACACTAGCTACTGATTCGCCGCAGGCGAATCCACTCAAAGCTCAAGGCCCCGCACGATCGAACGGCGCTCAGCCAACAGCTAAAAGCCCCCATACGTTCACTCGCCACCCAGCCACACGCTCCCTGCGTCAAAGCCGCGGAACCTCAACTCTATTTCTGAAAGCCCGTCACAGTCATTTATCTGAAAGATCTCTCGACTCATCGTAGCTGTAGCGATTCTTAAGGGTGGCGTCACTCCGCATACTACCTCCGCTCGAGATGACGATTGATAGGCAGAGTCACAAAGGAAAGTGACCGTATCTGCGAATGGGAACAGATGGAATCGGCCCAAAGCTCAATGCCCCGCACGTACACACGCCGCTCAGCCACACAAGCGCCGCAGGCTGATTCTCTGCGGCGAAGCCGCGGGACCTCAATTCTCAAGTCTCAACTCTCAAATCTTTCTTTTAGCCGCGGGATCTCAATTCTCAAAACTCAATTCTCAAATCTAAAAAAGTACGGCCTACAAGTAAGCCGTACTTTAATGTATGAAATCAATCAATGCAGATCCTGCAAAGAATCCCGGAATTCGTTGATGTAGTCCAGGGCTGATCCGGCGCCTACGGCGTTGACATAGGATGGCCGTTCTGCCACATGGGCCGGTACGCCGATGATGCGGGAAATCAGTTCTTCCAGTCCCGGGAGCTGGGATACGCCGCCGATGAGGATGATGCCGCTTTCCCGGATGGAGGCCAGGAGGGCCGGCGGGGTGCGCTGCAGCACGTCCCGGATGTTCCGGAAGATGCGGTACAGGAGAGGATTCAGTGCGTTGGCGATGTCTTCGCCGGTGACTGCGATTTTTACGGGGAGTCCCGATACGATGGAGAGGCCGCTGGTCTCTGCCACCCTCGGTGCCCGGTCCAGGTCCCAGGCAGCGCCCAGGGCGATTTTCAGACTTTCCGCTTCTCTCCTGCCGAGGCGGATGTGGTACTTGTCCCGTACCCAGTTCAGGATGGCCTGGTCCATTTCATTGCCGGACTCCGTGGAGAAGTGGCTCACTACGATGCCCTGCCGGGAAACGACGGAAATCTTGCAGGAACCGCCGCCGATATCCACAATCATGGTGCCTTCCTTCTGGTGGTTTTCCAGGCCCATGCCCATCATGGCCGCCAATGGCTGGTCAAT
Organism: uncultured Dialister sp.; assembly: GCF_900541605.1. Classification (GTDB taxonomy): domain Bacteria; phylum Bacillota; class Negativicutes; order Veillonellales; family Dialisteraceae; genus Dialister. The sequence goes on from NZ_UQKJ01000045.1 coordinate 9,111, forward strand.
GAGTACGGTTTTTCTGGCGCCCACGGCTACCGCCGCTTCCAGGAGAGCCCGGCGCTGCACGCTGTCTATACCGCTGGGGACGCACATCATGAGGCGGGGATGGAAGAAGAGGCCCTTCAGGTAGGACCGGTTCACGATGGAATTCAAAAGGTAGGCGGTGCCTGTATAGTCTACGATGGCGCTCCGCTTCATGGGATGGATGATTTTGATTTCCGGTGGCGTCTTCCCTTCCATTTCTTCTGCCTTTGTGCCGTAGGCCATGTATTCATGGAGAACTTCGTTCCGGGCAATGACAGTGGCTTCGGGGAATACGAGACCCTTATGTTTGATGAAGACCACGATATTGGACGTCCCGATGTCTACGCCAATATCTTCGGAGCCGAAGGAACCCAGCCAGTCCGCCAGGGAGCCCTGGCCGGTGCGGGTGAGCTTCTTTCCGCCCTTTTTCTTAGTCTCTGTCGACTCTGTCAATGTCTGCTCCTAACCCCTGCAGTTTTTCTACAAGATGATCATAGCCACGGTCAATGTGATGGAGTTCGCCGACTTCCGTTTCTCCGTGGGCAGCAAGACCTGCAATGGTGAGGGCGGCACCGGCGCGGAGGTCCGTAGCTCTCACGAAGGCGCCGTTCAGGAACGGGACCCCCTGTACGATGGCACAGCGGCCTTCGACCTGGATGGAGGCGCCCATACGCTGCAGTTCCCCGACATGCATGAACCGGTTTTCAAAGACCGTTTCCGTGATGCGGCTGATGCCGTTGCCGATGGTCATGAGGGCCATGAACTGGGCCTGGAGGTCCGTAGGAAATCCGGGGTACGGCAGGGTTTTGATATCGGTGGACCGGATATGTCCATCGCTGATGACCCGGACGCTGTCGATGTCCTTGATCACCTTAACGCCCGCTTCGTTCAGCTTCGCCAGGAGGGGCTTCAGGTGTTCCGTGAGCACGTTGTCCACCACCACGTCGCCGCCGACCATGGCTGCGGCAATCATAAAGGTACCCGCTTCAATGCGGTCCGGGATGACGGTGTGGGAAACGCCCTGCAGTTCCTTCACCCCTTCTACACGGATGATATTGGTACCGGCGCCTTTGATATTGGCACCCATGGAATTCAGGAATGTCACGAGGTCCACGATTTCCGGTTCTTCTGCCGCATTTTCAATGATGGTACGGCCTTCGGCGGTGGCAGCGGCCATGAGGATATTCTCCGTGGCGCCGACGCTGGGGAAATCGAGGTAAATGGTGGTCCCTTTGAGTCCGTGAGGTGCATAACCTTCCACAAAGCCATTGCCCACGTTGATTTCTGCGCCCATGGCTTCAAAGGCCTTCAGGTGCAGGTCAATGGGCCGGCTGCCGATCATGCATCCTCCGGGGAGGGCGATTTTCGCATGGCCCATCTTTGCCAGGAGGGGGCCCATGATGAGGAAGGAAGCCCGCATTTTACTCATGAGTTCATAAGATGCTTCCGTCTTGTCCAGCATGGAGGCGTCAAAGGTGAGGACGTTGTCCTGTCTCGTCACCTTCACTCCCAGGGATTCAAGAACGCTGCAGATGGTGGTCACGTCGTCCAGGTTCGGCGCATCCACGATGGATGCGGGGGTATTGGGAAGAAGGGTAGCCACAATGATGGGAAGTACTGCATTTTTAGCGCTGGAAACACGGACATGGCCATGAAGGGGCCGTCCGCCATGAATGACTAATTTTTCCAAAAGGAATCACTCCTGTTAAGTAAAACTACAAAGGGTTCTATGTCTGTAATGCTGATTTTCTTTTATAGTCAAAGTAGAGTGGAAGTGGGATCAGGGCCAAGGGCCCTGGGATCTAGATCCAGGTCTAGGTCTAGACCTATAGCGGCTTCGCCGCGATAGGCTGGCCAGCGGTGATGCGAACGCACGGGGCCTTGAGCCTTGTGCCTTGAGCTGGTCAGCCGCTCTGCGGCCACCCACCCACCGCTTACGCGGTCCTCCCTCCCTCTGAAGAGGGAGGGTTGGGTCATTCAGCATCAAAAGCAAACTGATGGACCGGGCCCGAAGGGCCTGGTCACCTAGCCACCAGATCTAGCTACTAGCCACTGATTCGCCGCAGGCGAATCAGTCTTTTTCCACTCTTATCATAAAATTCGAATCATACGTATCATAGCAAAAAAACTATATGATTTCAAGGATTATTGCTCCAGGCTTGCCGTGACCCGTCTCACGCTTTCCGAATCACCAAGAATGACCAGCATATCATCGGCGGCCATCTGCATTTCCGGATGGGGGTTGACGTACATTTCCCCTTTCCTCTTGATGGCTACTACGGTGATATTGTACTTTTTGCGGACATCCAGGGCCAGGATGCTCTTGCCGATCCAGTCTTCCGGCACGTGGATGGAGAGGATGGTGATGTTGTTCTCCATTTCAATGTAATCCACAATGCCCGGGGAAATCAGGTTGTGCGCCACCCGGACCCCCATTTCTTTTTCGGAATAGATGATCTTGTCTGCCCCGATTTTCTGGAGCATCTTGCCATGGATGGGATCCAGGGCCTTTACCACGATTTTCTTGACCCCCATTTCCTTCAGGATCAGGGTGGTCATAAGGCTCGCCGACAGCTCTCCCACCGATACCACCGCCACGTCCGCATTGCCGGCGCCGATGGCGGCCAGGTTCTTTTCATCGGAGCAGTCCGCGCAGACCACGTACCCCAGGGTATCCGACAGGTCCTGTACCACATTCTCGTCGATATCCATGGCCATCACATCATAGCCCATTTTTTCCAGCGTCACTGCCACGCTCTTGCCGAACCGGCCCAGGCCGGCCACGAAAAACTGTAATTTCTGTGCCATCCCCTATAACCTCTATCCTATAACCACATTTTCCTTCGGATACTTAATGGAACTGTTGTGATGGCGGGCAAAGGTAATCGCCAGCGTCATCACGCCGATACGGCCAATGTACATGGCCACGATCAGCACCAGTTTGCAGGGGGTATTCCACTCCCCTGTGAGGCCCATGCTGAATCCTACGGTACTGAAGGCGGACACTGCTTCGAAAAGGGCATCTTCAAAGGCAAAATCCGCAGGCTCCAGTACGAATACCAGAAAGGCCGTAATAAATGTGAGCACCATGGCCAGGGTAAATACGTTGGACGCCTTCACCAGGCACTTGTTGTCCACCTGCTTATGGAAGAGCACCACTTCCCTCTTCCCCCGGACCCAGCTGTAGAGGGACAGGAGCAGAAGGCCCATGGTGGTGGTCCGGATGCCGCCGCCTGTGGAAACCGGCGCAGCACCGACGAACATGAACATCATGACAAAGAGCACCGTGGCGCTCATCATGGAGTGAATATCAAAGACCGTGAACCCCGCCAGCCGGGAGGACACGGACATGAAGAAGGCGCTCTGCCATTTCCCCATGGGGCTCATGGAACCCATGGTGGCGGGATTGTTTCCTTCCAGCAGGTAGAAAACAATGACCCCCAGAGGGATGAGGACCGCTTCCATGGTGAAAATGAATTTGCTGTTGAAGGAAAGCTTCGACCACCGGCGGTTCCGGAGGACATCATCCAGTGCCAGGAATCCCACGCCCCCCAGAAACATGGTAATCTCAATGACCGTACTGACGAAGGTATCCGCCGCCATGCCCGCAAAGCCCACGTCGTTTCCCATGATATCCATGCCGCAGTTCGTGAAGGCGGAAATGGCGTGCCAGTAGCCCAGATAAATGCCGATGGCGCCGTATTTGAAATACAGATAAATAGCCAGCAGCGTGCCGCTGGTAAACTCCACGGCCAGTGTCATGAAGATGATTTTCTTCACCAGCATTACCATGCCCGAAGGAGTCTGGAGATTGAAGGAATCCCGGATCAGGAGACGCTCCTGGAGCCGGATCTTCCGGCCTGTGGAAATACTGACCATAGCCATCATGGTCATGATGCCCAGGCCCCCTACCTGCATGAGAAATAAAATCACCAGCTGCCCGAAGACGGTGAAGTCGTTCTTCAGGTCAAACATGGACATGCCGGTCACGCTCACCGTGGATACGGACATGAAAAGGGCATCCACAAAGCTGATCTCCCTGGTGCCGGACTGGGACAGGGGCAGCATGAGAAGCAGGGCGCCCAGCAGCATGAAGAGGGCAAAGCCTCCGCAGATCAGGACACCCCGGTGGATGCGGTTCAATGCTTGGAAAATAACCTTAGTCATAGTTCCTCTTTTCATAAACCCCGGCAGCCTCTATGACGCTCCGGCTGCAGGATATATTATTTATTATACTATGAACAGCGGTCACGGTCGAGGGGCACCGGGCCGGGTATCGGTTGGCCTGCGGGTGTACGTACGGGCGGGGGCTTCCAGCTGCTAGCTTCTAGCTTTTAGGAAAGCAGGCTCGCCTGCGGCGCTGGACTGACTATACTGACTATGTTTACGTGCGAACGGGCGAAGTCTCGAGCCTTGAGCCTTGAGCTTGTCAGGCCCTTCGGGCAAATGAGATCGAGACCGAGGTCGAGATTGAGGAGAATAGGCCCTTCGGGCCGGTCCCATTGCCATCTCTCAGCCGTTGGCAGCTCTCTTCTGAGAAGAGAGCCTCCTGCAGAGTCAATGACCGTTTTAGGGTCAGAGTCTTTAGGATCCCAACTGCGGCAAAGCCGCTGATGATTAGTCTCCCTTTTCCAAAGGGAGATGTCTGCGATAGCAGACAGAGGGATTCTGATGGATCTGCGGCCTATCGGGTTGTAATCCAGTCACAGTCATTCACCAGAAAGATTTCTCGACTCATTGGAGCTGTAGCGATTTTTAAAGGCAGAGTCACTTGGTATGCTACCTCCGCTCGAAATGACGAGAAACGTGCAGAGTCACTAAAAGGGCGGCGTAGCCGCTGATAGTTAGCCTCCTTCCTTGGGAAGGAGGTGGCGCCGAAGGCGACGGAGGTTAGCTGATGGAGGCGCCGCAGGCTGACGGTTAGTCCCCCCTTTTCCAAAGGCAGCAGTCCTGCAGAGGACTGCTGAGCCGGTCCCAAGTTGGTGCCTTTACTGCACATTAAGGCACCTTCCTTTTGTGGCCCGGCCGGAATGATGTCTGCGTTAGCAGATAGAGGGATTCTGATGGGTCCCTACGAAATCAGTTCGTTTGCTACCCCAAAGGTGGCCGTAGATTTCTTGGCTCCCCCTTTGGGGGAGCTGGCGCCGAAGGCGACTGAAGGGGTGCATTTGCCCGCACAGCGGCAGTCCCACTCAACGCCCCGTCTGTTCGCACGCACAGTCATAGAGGTACCATAAAAAAGGAACCGTGACCGGGAAGCCCGGTTCACAGTTCCTTTTGCTATCTTGCAATAAAACCGCCCTTACTCATCTTTCTTTTCTTTAGCGTCGGCTTCCTTCTTTTCCTGCTGGCTGGAGCGGAAAAGCTCTTCTGCCTCCGTAGCCGCAATGGCGCCCAGGATATCGTGGCGGGTGATGATGCCTACCAGCCGGGCCGGCGGCGTGATGTTGGGGTTATCGATCTTCTTCTTTTCCACCACCGGCACCGTCTTCAGGTGTTCATCCACCATGAGGGTGGTGACGGTTTCCATGTCCGTATCAGGGGTGACACAGCGCACGTCTTTCGTCATGATTTCCGCCGCTGTGGTGGCCAGCAGTTTCCGGAAGGACTTTTCATACCGGCCGAATCCGCAGTAATAGAGATTTCCTCCCAGCACATCCACGTACTGTGGAATCTTCGGGGTCACCTTCTTGTACAGCAGGTCCCCTTCCGATACGATGCCAAGGAGCTCGTTATCGTCCCCCACCACCGGAATGGCGCTCACCGGATGGGTGCAGAAAAGCCCCACCAGCCGATGCACCGTCACATCCGGAGATACGGTAAACACATACTTGGTCATGAAATCTTTGACTTTCAGAGTTTTCGACGGCATAGAAATCCCCCCTTCGGACAGATGCCATGGACTTTCGTGATTCTCTATCTATATTTTAACGAAATGGAAAGCGCCGTGCAAGAGAAAGGGCAAGATCGAGATTGAGACCGAGATCGAGGGCAC
>NZ_UQKJ01000046.1 GCF_900541605.1 uncultured Dialister sp.
ATTCTTGGATTTTTATGCAATGCGAGGAATAGCTCGACCCAAATAGCGAGCTATTCCTCGCAGTGCATAAAAATCCTTATGAGATCTGACTCTGCGAATTAATCAGCGCTTCCCTGGATTTCCAACAGCTCACCGCAATAGTTCCATTCTTCATTTCCCAGGAGGCACACTATGACCAATGAATTTATTTTTTCCCACGTGGACCATACCCTGCTGAAAGCGGCTGCCACATGGGAGGAAATCAGCAAGCTCTGCGAAGAAGCGGAAAAGTACCATATGGCGTCTGTCTGCATTCCTTCTTCCTTTGTGAAAAAAGTGAGGGAAGAATTCCCCTCTCTGACCATCTGCACGGTGGTGGGCTTCCCCCTGGGAAACTGTTCCACCCATGCCAAGGTGGAGGAAGCGGGTAATGCCATTGCAGACGGAGCCGATGAAATCGACATGGTCATCCATATCGGTGCCCTGAAGGAAGGGAACCTTGCCTATGTAACCGATGAGATCGCGGCAGTGAAGGGGACCATAGAGGACCATATCCTGAAGGTCATCGTGGAGACCTGCTATCTCAATGAAAAAGAGAAAATCCATGCCTGCCGGTGTGTAACGGAAGGCGGCGCTGACTATATCAAAACTTCCACCGGCTTTGGCGGGAAAGGGGCCACATTGGAGGATGTGAAGCTTTTCCGGAAATACGTGGGAAAGGATGTCAAAATCAAAGCGGCCGGCGGCATCCATACAAAGGAGGAAATGGAAGCGTACCTCAATGCCGGCGTTTCCCGTATCGGTGCCAGCGGTGCCATAAAAGCGCTTTTGGGATAAGTGATGAAATGATAAGAAAAGAGCCCTTCCGGCGGATAACCGGAGGGGCTTTTTCGATGGACGCTGAAAGGGGGATGAGGCGCAGGCCTGGAAGGTCTAGACCTTTTGCGGCTTCGCCGCTGGATCTCAAATTTCAACTCTCAATTCTCACTTTAATACCCCCGGATCTGCTTTTCATCGCTCATATCGAAGAGGGGACCGTAGGCAGCATTGGCCATGGCTTTGATGGCCCATACGCAGTTCTGGGAGGCAGAGTAGATATACCGGTCCTCCAGGGGCACGATGTGCCTGGCTGCCCGCATGGAGGCAATGGCGGGATTGGCCAGGAAATCATCCCGGTACTTTGCGGCGCCGGTGGTGTCTGAGTCCCGATCCGTGGAGACGAAGAGCATGTCCGGGTCCGTCTTCACGATGAGCTCCGGTGATGTGGCCTGGCCGTTTACGCCGCCGGCCAGGGTAATGGCATTATCGATGCGGGCCCGGGTGAGGAGCTCGTCGAACATGGATCCCGGTCCGCCGTAGCGGGTCATCTGGGACACCAGGTACACCACCGGTTTCTTCCCTGTTTCCTGGGAAAGGCGGCTGTCGATTTCTGAAAGTTCCTGATCCATCTTTTGGATGACATTCTCGCCCCGCTCCTTCTCATCCACTGCGGAGGCGATGATGCGGACGTCTTCCTTTACCTGCTTTATGGACTTCGGACCATCGATAACCACCACCGGAATGCCCAGGTTCCGGTACATGTTGAGGTCATTGCCGCTGGTGTAGGTGGAGGCGATGATGAGGTCCGGCTTTGCCTCTGTGATGATTTCCATGGAGAGGCCGGTGAGGGGCACGGTGAGGGGGATATTCTCCGTATCATCGGCAATATAGGAAATTACCGGGTCCCGGTCCGCTTCCGTAGCAGCCATCAGCTTGTCCGGCGTCACCACGGAAAGGAGCATGGTATCGATGGAGGCAGAATTTCCGAGAATCCGCTTCGGCTTGCCGGGGATGGTGACCTTTGTCCCCGTGGCGTCGGTGACGGTATAGCTTTTCCCTTCCCCGGAAGTTCCCATTTGTTTGTAGCCGCATCCGGAAAGGGAGAGGATGAGACAGAAAAGGGGGATAAGGGCTGCCCTGTATGTCATAAAAAGACCTCCTGCTGTTGATTATTTCCTCTAAATTATAGCATGGAAATCATAAATGATAAAAATATTAATGAAGCATTTACAAATTTCATGATTCATGTATAATAAAGGGGTAAGTTCATCATGAATTCATAATGGTTCGGGGTAAACCCGATGAAAAGAGAAGCGCGGTGATGGAGTATCCCGAGTCCGCCACGGTCCCGCCGCTGTGAAGCAGAGAGGATGCCAGAATGTCACTGGGAAACCGGGAAGACAGCACCCTTGAGGAAGCTGAGTCAGAAGAACTGCCTTATGAATAACAATGTCCGGATGGAAAGGAAAGGTACGATGTATATCGGCCCTCTGCTGACGGTCTTGTTTCTTACGCCCCAAGTAAGGGAAATGAGGGAGGAATTCAAATGAAGAAGGAATTATTAGCAGCGTCACTGGCAGTGTTTGCACTTTCCGGCGGCGCTTTTTCTGTGGAAGCCTCTGAAGCACCGGTGTATTCCCTGGATGGCATCGTGGTCACCGCCAGCCGGGTACCGGAAAAGAAAATGGACTCCAATGCCGATGTGTCCGTGGTGACGTCGAAGGAAATTGCCGAAAAACACTATGATGACGTGAGTGAGGCCATCCGCCATGTGCCGGGGGTGACACTGGCGGGGTACAGTGCCAGTGCCCAGAATTACAGCACCAACCAGGTATATATTAATGGCTCCTCCAACGTGGTGGTTCTTGTGGATGGCATGAGAAAGAATACGAATGGTATCACCGGGGCTTCTGCCAACCTGGGACAGCTGGTAGATATGGATTCTGTGGACCATATCGAAGTGCTGAAGGGATCCGCCTCCACCCTTTACGGGTCCGATGCCCAGGGCGGTGTCATCAATATCATCACAAAGACGCCGAAGGAAGGCGTCCATACGACGCTGACCATGTCTTTCGGCAATGAGGATAAGGAAAAATACAACCTCTATAACGAAGGCCGGGAAGGAAATGTATTCTGGTCTGTGGAGGCAGGCAAAGAGCTCATGGGGGATTTCAAGGATGGCTGGGGACGCCGGGTCATCAATCACCTGAATGCGGAACACTACAATGTAAAGCTGGGATATGACCTGGGCAATGATTCCGACATTGTTTTCAATTACGGGAAATATAAGTCCCATTATACCCGCCCCGATGCCGGCAGTAATGATAAAACCGCGGACAAAGGCAAAAAGGACGATGATTCCATCAGCCTGCAGTATAAGGCAAAAATCAATGACCGCCTGTCCAACCGGTTCTCCATTTACAGGAACCGCACCACTTTCAAAGATAACTATAACCTTGCCGGCAGCTGGCCCACCCTGTGGGATATGGCCATGAAGACCACAGGCCTTTCTGACCAGCTGATCTATACAATGGACCGCCACACCATGACCGGCGGGGTGGACTGGTATAAGGATGAAATTACCCGGTACCACAATATTTCTTCCTACGGTACGGAGCTGGCTGTACCCGATGGCACCCATGTGTCCGATACCGCTTTTTATCTGCAGGACAAGATTGATGTGACCGATAAGTGGAATGTGACCCCGGGAGTCCGCTTTGATCATCATTCCCGCTTTGGGAACCACACATCTCCATCTCTGTCTGTGGGATACAAACAGAATGAAAATACCAATTACTATGTGAACTATAAGACTTTCTTTGTGGCACCAAACCTGTACCAGCTTTATTCGCCTCGCTATGGGCGGAAAGACCTGGATCCCCAGGAAGGAAATACCGTCGAATTCGGTGTGAACCATCGTTTCTCCGATTCCCTGTCCGGTACCTTTAATGTGTATCATACCCATGCAAAGAACATTCTTACCTATGATGAAGCCTATCGGGCCACCAATAGCGGGAAAACCGATGTGAATGGCTTCAATATTTCCCTGGACAAGGAATTCGGCCCACACTGGGAAGCAGGCATCGGTTACTCCTATCTCCATGCCCGGGCCCAGGACGGTAAGAACATCAATCTGGATGGGACCCTGCCGGAAAGCACACTTCATGTGGGCCTGTCTTACAAAGCAGACCGCTTCGATGCTTCCCTCAGCGGCCGGGGTGTCATGAACCGGTATGGGAAGAAGAAGTATCCGGAAATGCGGGACTATGCCAATTACTGGGTGTGGGACCTGGCAGCCAACTACCACTTCACAAAGGGGGCCACCCTTTTTGCCCGGCTCAATAACATTTTCGACCAGTTCTATACGGACGTAGGCACCTCCTATGGGCCCGATGCCAATCCTGCTTACTACCAGTACTGGTACTCCGCGCCGGGGCGGAATTTCGAGGTGGGCCTGCAGTATCAGTTCTGAAGGTAATAAAAGAGTTGAAAGTTGAGGTCTTGCGGCTCCGATGCAGAGACCTGATGTCCTCAGACAGCGGAGCGGTGCATTTGCTGCTGGCAGGTACTCCTCAATCTGAATCTGTCTGCCCTGTGTTTCATAAGTATTTGCGGCAGCAGCAGACATAATTCTCCCTTGCATTTCCGGGGTGAAGAGAATAAAATGGTAGGGATGAAAATTTTACAGTTGTGATTCATAGAAGGAGGGTCTTCAGCCATGCAGGGGCCTTCCTTTTTTATGAGTCCTGCGAGGGAGGAATGAAATGAGTAAACGAATTATTGAAGTGGAAGAACGGCTGCCTATCCTGCCGACCATTCCACTGAGCCTGCAGCATCTCTTTGCCATGTTCGGCTCCACGGTGCTGGTTCCTTTTCTGCTGAACGTAGATCCTGCCACCTGCCTTTTCATGAATGGTATCGGTACGCTCCTGTACCTTTTTATCTGCAAATGGAAACTGCCGGCTTACCTGGGTTCGTCCTTTGCCTTTATTTCGCCGGTGCTGGCGGTAACGTCCACGGCCGGTATGTCCTATGCCGATGCCCAGGGCGGGTTCATCGCCTTCGGCCTCTGCTTCATTTTCCTGGCATTTCTCGTGAAAAAGGCCGGGGTCCACTGGATTGATGTCCTCTTCCCGCCGGCTGCCATGGGGGCCATCGTGGCTATCATCGGTCTGGAACTGGCGCCGCTGGCTATGACCATGTCCGGCTTCATCGGGGAAGCCCAGGGAATGTCAAACAGTACGGCCATCCTGATTTCCATGTTTACCCTGGTGGTTACCATCCTGGCTACCGTACTGGGCCGGGGCTTTGTGGCCATCATTCCGATCCTTATCGGCGTCATTGCAGGCTATATTCTCTCTGTGTGCCTGGGGGTCGTCAATTTCCAGCACGTGGAGGAAATGCCCTGGTTCGCTTTCCCCACGTTCTATGCACCGGAATTTAACCTGTCCGCTATCCTCATGATTCTTCCTGCCCTCTTCGTGGTTTTCGCGGAACATCTGGGTCATCTCTTCGTGACCAGCGATATTGTGGGAAGGAACCTCATCAAGGACCCGGGCCTTCACCGGTCCCTCTTTGCTGACGGCCTGTCCAATATTATTTCCGGCTTCGTAGGATCCACACCGAATACCACCTACGGCGAAAACATGGGTGTCATGGCCATGACCGGCGTTTACAGTACCTGGGTCATTGCCGGTGCCGCTATTTTCGCTATTCTCTTCTCCTTCATCGGAAAGATTGCGGCCCTGATTCATGCCATCCCCACCCCGGTCATGGGCGGCGTGTGCATTCTTCTCTTCGGCTTCATCGCTGCTTCCGGTATTCGTATGCTCATTGAAAAGAAGGTGGACTACACAAAGTCCCGGAACCTCATCCTCACGGCAGTGACCATGATTTCCGGCCTCTCCGGCGCCACCATCGTCATTGGACCGGTACAGCTGAAGGGCATGGGCCTTGCCACCGTGGTAGCCATGATTATCTCCATCTGCTTCCTCATTTTCGATAAGACCCACATGTCTAATAACGAATAAAGAAATAAAAAAACATCCCGCAGTCTGCGGGATGTGGTATACTTCATAGAGACATCGTGATTGACCGGAATTGGCCGCCCTTCAGGGGGCGGCTTTTTTCGCATGTCAGAGGCCATTGTAAAGGTCATCCTTCGGTACCGGCTTTTCCGGATAGAGGAGGGATGCTTCCTTCGTGCAGGCCAGAAGGATTTCTCTGTTTTTATCTTTTACCATGCCGGAAATACGGAAGAGGTCCACCAGCCACCAGATCCAGCCAATGAAACAGCACATGAGGAGCCAGAGCAGGATATTCCGCACCGGCCGGCCCAGGTAGAAATAGTACACCGCAAAGACAATCCACAGGATATAGGCGGTGGAAGTCTTCTTTTCCCGGGATGCGTAGAGGGTGAGGGCATAGCTCTTCTGTTTTTCTGTCAGATTGTTCAGCAGATTGATTTCGTCTGCATCAAAAGATGGTTCCATAGGAGCCTCCTTGGGGAAATTAAAGAGATGAGAGTTGAGTTAAGGTTCTGCGGCTTTGCCGCAGACCGGCATTCCATTCTCTTAACTCAACACTCAATCCTGCTCTTAAAATATCCGGCTCTTCAGTTTCATGGCCTTCCATTTGGCAAGGGCCTGCTTTGCCTCTTCCGGAGCATCCTTCGTGAGGCGCACATCCCCCTTCATCCGCTCCTCCATGGTGACGGAGGGGTCAATGTAGGGCTCGAAGGTTTTGTAAAAATTCATCTTTGAGATTTCTTCAGAAATATCCATGGCATCCTCCTTGAAAACATATTCTTTCCTCCTTATTTTACTATAGACAGGCAGGAAGGCGGCAGACAGAAAAAGGGTTGAGAATTGAGATCCGGCGGCTCTGCCGCAGGTGGATGCACCGATGGCAGCAACTATCTATTTGGCTCATGCAGGAGGGAATGTATACGAAATTCGGATAATAGAAGAAAGTCATTGACAGAAAGGGGATGGACCCTGTATGATTACATTCAACTTCAGGGAAGCATACAATGCTTCTCCCCAAATGTGAGGATCGGGACAAAGTCTCATGAAGGCCATGGCAGAGAGCCGGCGGATGGTGAAAGCCGGTATGGGGCATAAGACGAACTCTCCCGGGAGCACCAGATTGAAATCGAGTAGAGAAGGCGGCCGTCTCCGTTACAGACAGAACGAAAGTATAATGCAGGGTGGTACCGCGAATTCGCCCCTGTCCCATGGTGGACAGGGGCTTTTTGATTTCCGGGAATCCCTGGGCAGCGGTGCAAAGAGCAGGCTGGCCCCATGCTTTCTACGAAGTGATAAATCAGGGTGGTACCGCGGTGAATCCGCCCCTGGTGGAATTGTGTCGTTCCATCAGGGGCTTTTCTGATGGAGAAAGAGGAGGAACCGAAATGAAGAACTTCAAGAAAGCAGTGAAAATGGCAGGAATCTGTTCCCTGGCGGCAGTGATGGTGGCAGTCATGGCGGGGTGCGGGGGAAAGACCGCAAATAATGTCTCTTCCGGCGCAAAGAATGCGGCAAAAATCGGCTTTACCGCCGCCCTCACCGGCGGCGCGGCAGCGTACGGCAAGTCGGAAGAAGAGGGCGTACGGCTGGCGGTGGAAGAAATCAACCGGAAAGGGGATTTCCCCATTGACCTCATGGTGGATGACACGAAGGCAGTGCCGGCGGAAGCCATGAATGCCACGAAGAAGCAGATTCAGAATAAGGCGGCCATCCTCATCGGTCCCATGACATCCAATGAAGCCAAGGCTGCAGGACCCATCATCCAGAATGCCAAGGTACCGTCCCTGGAAATCTCAGTAACCGCGGAAAATATTACGGACATGGGGGACTGCATTTTCCGGAATTCCGTGCCGGAGTCAAAAAATATTCCCCAGACCGTAAAAAAGACCCATCAGATTCTGGGATACAAGACGGCAGCAGTCATGTATGCCCAGGACAATGAACAGCATGTGACGGCGCAGAAATATTTCAAAAAGACCATGGAAGAAGAGGGGGTCCAGGTGGTGGATGTGGAAACCTTCGGAAGCAAGGACAGCGAGTTCTCTGCCCAGCTCACCAATATCCAGACAAAGAATCCCGATGTCATCGTGGTGTGCAGCTACTACCAGGAGGGATCCCGGATCCTGAAGAAAATGCGGGAAATGGGAATGAACCAGCCTGTGCTGGGGGATAACGGATTTGTTTCCCCGGAACTGGGAAATATGGCCGGCGCTGCCGCGGACAATGTGTATGTATCCTCCATGTGGTCTCCGGAGAGGAAAGATGAAAGGGTGCAGCACTTTGTGGAGGCCTATACGGCCAGATACGGCCATGCACCGGACCAGTTTGCCGCCAGCGCTTACGATGGCGTTTACATGGCCCTGGATGCCATGAAACGGGCCGGCACCATTACAGACCGTGCGAAAATCCGGGAATCCCTGGCAAAGATGAAAGATTTCAAAGGGGTCTGCGGCACATTCAGCTTCGATGATAAGCGGGACCCGGTGGTAGACCTGATCCTGATGAAAATGGAAGGCGGAAAGTATCGGATGGTAGATTGAAGTGCTCATGCCGTGGAGCATGGGAAGTGATGGCTGCGGGCATTGCCCGTGGCCCGTAGAAAAACCGGTATGGCCACGGGGCCCTGCCTCGCCTGCCGGGGACTTTCCTTTCTGTGATACAATAGAAGTACCCCAAAGAATATATTGAATCTGTTTCAGAAAGGAGTCTTTCTATGTACAGCGACGAAATGACGGCGGAAAGGGAGAAAAGCCTTTCCATCAATATGCCGGGCCTCATGAGGGATGTATATGCCTGGATGGCCATCGCCCTGGTGGTGACGGGCTTCTCTGCCTGGTTTGTATCGGAGAGCCCTACGATCTCCGGCCTTTTCCTGGGAAGCCGGATGGGAACCATTACCCTTATCATTGCCACCTTTGCCCTGGTGTGGAGGCTTTCTTCGGCCATGGGGAGAATGTCCCTGAAATCGGCGGCAGCCATGTTTCTCGTGTATTCCGTGCTGAACGGCATCACATTCTCCGCCATTTTCCTGACCTATACCCTGTCTTCCATCGGCGGTGTCTTCTTCATGACCGCCGGTACCTTTGGCATCATGTCAGCCTACGGCTACGTGACGAAGGCGGATCTGTCGAAAATGGGGAACATGTGCCTCATGGGTCTCTTCGGTATCATCCTGGCTACGGTTCTTGGGTTCTTCTTTGACAGCACCTTCCTGCAGCTGCTTATCTCCTACGCAGGGATCCTGGTCTTCACGGGCCTCACTATCTATGACACCCAGTCCATCAAACGGCTGGCCCTTACCTACCATTCCCGGGCCACCGATGAAGGACAGAAAGTAGCCATCCTGGGTGCCCTTACTCTGTACCTGGATTTCATCAACATCTTCATTTACCTTCTCCGCCTCTTCGGAGACAGGAAATAAGAAAGCACTAAAAAAGCCGGCGAAAGCCGGCTTTTTATTTTGAGGTAAGAAAATTGAGTCTCTGCGGCGCTTCCCTGGAAGTCCTATGCTAATGACTCTACTCATCAGCAGGCAAACCAGCGGCGAAGCCGCGAGACCTCGACTCTCAAATCCCAATTCTCATCATCACCATCCGCCCCGTCTCCAGAAGGAGGGGATGAAGATGGACAGGAGGGTCACCGATTCCAGGCGGCCGAAGAGCATGGAAAGGCAGGCGATGACCTTGCTGAAATCCGGCAGGGCGGCATAGGTACAGGTGGCACCGAACTGGCCGAAGGCAGGACCCGTATTACTCATGGTGGAGAAGGCCACGCCCAGGGCGTCCATGAAGGCCACCCCATCTGCCATGAAGCAGGCGGCCCAGAGAGCGGAGAGGGCCATGTAGATGAAGAAGAAGGCCAGCACCTGGAATACCGTATTCTGGGAGAACCGCTCCCGGCCTACGGTGATGTGGAATACGGCCTTCGGGTGCATGTGGAGCTTCAGAATGGCGGAGAAGGATTTGAAGAGAAGGATGAGTCGGATCACCTTCAGGCCGCCGGCCGTGGAACCGCCGCAGCCGCCGGCAATCATGATGAGGAGAATCATCAGCTTTGCAAATGCCGGCCACCGGTCGAAGTCCGCCGATACGAAGCCGGTGGTAGAAGAAATGGAGGCGCACTGGAAGAGGGACTCCCGTAGAGACTCTGCCAATGGTATATGGGACGTGAGGGCCAGGGAGGCGGCGATGAGGACAGTACTTATGGCTACAATGGCCAGGTACACCTTGAACTCCGTGTCCTCCAGGATCACGTGGAATCCCCGTTTCCAGGTGTCCACGTACATGCCGAAGTTGGCACTGGAAATGACCATGAAAAATACAAGGATGAGCTCCAGGGAAGCGCTGTGGTAGTAGGCAATGCTTTCATTTCTCGTGGAGAAACCGCCGGTGGCGATGGTGGAGAAGGCATGGTCCAGGGCGTCCAGGAAATCCATGCCCCACAGCATGAGGGCCGCGGTGCAGGCGGCGGTGAAGACGAAGTACACGATGAAAAGGGACCGGGCCGTTTCCTTGATGCGGGGCAGGGTCTTGGAATTGGTGGGACCCGTGCTTTCGGCGTTCACCATTTTCGTGGTGCCCCGTCCGGCCTGGGGGAAGAGAGCCACGAAGATGACGATGATGCCGAGGCCGCCGAGCCAGTGGGTCATGGCCCGGAAGAAGAGGAGCGACGGCGGCAGGACGGTGATATCATTGATCACCGTGGCGCCGGTACCGGTGAGGCCTGATACGCTTTCCACGATGCTGTCCAGGGGGGAAAGGACCCCTGAAAGGGCATAGGGCAGGGCGTAGAGGAGGGATACAGAAAGCCAGGTGATGGCGGTGATGGCCGTGCCCTCCCGGGGTGTGAGCCCTGCATAAGGAGAAATTCCCCGGGCCCGGAGCAGGAAGAAAAGCACCACCGAAAGGGCCATGGGGATGAGGAAGGCCGTTACCGGGCCGTGGTAGTAGAAAGAAAGGAAGAGAGGGAGAAGGAGCACGAGGCCGCTTCCCAGAAGGATGCGGGAGAGCATGAACCGGATGATTTCTCTATTCATATCAGTCCCTGCCTTTGATATAAGAAATGATTCTCTGTGCCTTGTCTGCCTCGGCGATGAGAATCACCGTGTCCCCCGTTTCCAGGACGGAATGGCCGTCAGGAATGTGGGCTTCCCCGTTCCGTACGTAGGCACCTACGAGGCAGGACTTGGGGACGCCCACCTTCATGAGGGGCTTTCCGGCGGCCCGGGAGCCTTCGGGCAGGATGATTTCCAGGGCCTGCACTTTGGCCCCTTCCAGAAGGGACACGGAGACCACGCTGCCCCGGCGGACGAAAGCAAGCACTTCGCCTGCCGCCAGGAGCCGGGTGGAAAGGACGATGTCGATGCCCACCTGCTGCATGAGGGAAATATATTCGGTCCGGGTCACCCGGACAATGGTCTGCCGGGCGCCCAGGTGTTTGGCCAGGAGGGCCATCATGAGATTCAGCCGTTCATCCTTCGTGGTGCAGATGGCGGTGTCCGCCTCCGATACCCCTTCCTGGGTGAGGAGGTCGATGTCTGTGCCGTCGCCGCAGAGGACGAGGCCCTTCTTCAGCTTTTCTGCGGTCCTGCGGCAGTGCTCTTCATTGTTATCGATGACTTTCACGGAAATCCCCTGCTTTTCCAGCATGGGGGCCAGGGTCTGCCCCGTCCGGCCGGCGCCGATGATGAGGGCTTTCTTCGTGCGGCGCTGGTATTTCGCATGGCCGTGGGCGGAGATTTCTTTCAGGGAATCCGGATTTCCCAGAAAATACACGTAATCCAGGGGGAGAATCCGGTCATTGCCGTGGGGAATGATCATGTGATGGTCCCGGAGAATGAGGGCTGCCAGCACCTGGGGCGGCAGGGTAATATCCTTCAGTTCCTTATGGGCCAGGGGCGAATGGGGGCTGATTTTTGTCTCCAGAAGCCGCACTTTCCCGCCGGCGAAATCTTCCACGTTGATGGCGGAAGGCGTCATAATGAGGCGGCTGATTTCACGGGCCGTAATGAGCTCCGGACTCAGCACCAGGTCGATATCGAAGTTTTCCCGGATATAGTCCACCGGCTCCGACAGGAACTTCGGGTCCCGGATCCGGGCGATGGTGTGGGGGATACCGTTTTTCTTCGCCAGGATACAGGCGATGATATTCACCTCGTCCATGGCAGTCACCGCCACCACCAGGTCACTGCCTTTGACGTCGCTGCTCCTCATAAAAGAGGGGCTCGTGCCGTCGGCGTGGATGGTGAGCACGTCAAGGCTTGTGCGGACGGACTCCAGCTTCTCGGCGTCCGAATCTACTACGATTACATCATATCCTTCATTGGACAGGAGCTCGGAGATAATATATCCCAGATGCCCTGCACCGATGACAACAATTCGCATGATTTTCACCCCTTTTAAAAGGAATCGTTTCCATTTGTTATTATATCACGGTGGGAAGAAAAAAGAATTGGGAATCGGGGACAGGGGTTCCAGAGTATCCGGCTCTGCAGCAAAAAAACGAAGAAGCCAGGGCTTCTCCGTTTTGGAAGTTTATTTTATTTCTTTATGAATTTCCGCCCTTCCTTCCAGGCCCGGCCGGCGGTCTTTGAAATCTCAAGGTACGTGCCGTTTACGCCACCGAAGGCGAGGGGATGAAGTTTGGCGGGATCCGGTTTGCCGTTGGTCAGGATGGACTCATCCGCCAGGATATGTTCAATGGTGCCGACCACGTGGAAATCTTCGCCTTCGGGAATCATCTTTTCTACCTTGCATTCAAAGGTAAAGGGGTATTCCTCAATGACCGGGGCATTTACATATTCGCTCTTCACGGTATGGAAGCCGGCATTTTCGATTTTTCCTTCCACCCTGTGGCCGCTGACGGTGCCGAAATAATCGGATTCCGCCATGGTATCCACCGTGGCCATGCTGACGGTGAAAGCGCCGGTTTCCTTCAGGTTATCCATGGTCTTATGGGTGTGGTCCAGCATGATGCCGATTTTATTGGTGTCGTAAATACCGGCCCAGGCGGCCACCATGGCATCGGGCTTTCCGTCTTTGTCCCAGGTGGCAATAACGATGGCAGGCTGGGGATAAATCCAGGATGCCGGTTTAAATCCTTTTTTCATGACAGTTCTTCCTTTCTGCAAATCAATAAAGAACAATGGCAGAATCTGGTGAATGGAGCACAAGGGACAATGTCCCTTTCAGCAAACGTGCCGGCTGACGATTGCGGCCTTTACATCAATCTCATCTTACCCATTCCACCGATTCCGAGAGGGGCTTCCGGCTCTTGTCGCGGTGCGGCGTTTCTGCCCGGTAGCCAAAGGCGGCCATGACGGCGATGCCGTAGTGGTCCGTGTCGAAGAGTTTCCTTTCTTTGCCCAGTATACGTGTCATTTCATCGGGGATATAGCCCTCCAGGGGGCAGGAGTCAATGCCCATGTAGGCAGCCATGGTCATCATGTTGGCCATGACGATGTAGGCCTGCTTCGATGTCCAGTCGAAGGCACTCCGTTCGGAGTCCAGGATTTTCATATCCTCTTTGCCGAAGCGGCTGTAGACTTTGCTGTAGAAATCATAGACCTCCGGCGGTACCTGGTGAATGTCTTTCAGCATATGGTCCACGTAGGGGGAGCCGAAGGTGATGTCTTTCCGCTTATTGGCCAGGAAAACCACGAAATGGCTGGCCCCTTCGAGGCCGGCCTTCGCACCCCAGCCATAGGGAATCATTTCTTTACGGATTTCCGGATTCTGGATGACCAGGATTTTCCAGGGCTCCATGCCAAAGGAAGTGGGAGACAGGCGGGCTGCTTCCAGGAGGGTCTCAAAGTCTTCATCGGAAATCTTTTTTGCGGGATCAAATTTCTTGGTGGCGTAGCGATACTTCATGGCCTCCAGCAGCACCTTTTTGTCATTGTGGGGCTGAGGCGTATTTTTTGTGGGGATGATGACAGATTCGGTATTCATAGGATCTCCTTAAAAATTCAATTCTTTCAATACTCTTCATGAGCAAATATAGCATTTTTTCTATGTATTGTCAAAAGAGAAGCTGCGGGAAAGAGGAAGGGGCTCGAGGTACCTGCGGCGCTCTTCCCGCTTCCCGCAGCTGCGGTCATTGGCAGTACAGGAGCATCCGGTAAAAGGACTGCCGGATAGCTGTGTTCATTATACTATTTCATTCATTTCCCGGAAAGAACTGTAAAAAAAGGTACTATGAAAACAGATACATGTAGAAGGGAATGAAGAAGATTCCCAGGGCCAGGGAGACGCAGTTGATGGTGGTGGAATAGTCGGAATCCGCCCCTACGCTGGTGGCGAGGATGGTCATATTCGTCATGGCCGGCATGCCTGCCTGCAGGAGGAAGACTTTCGCCGACATGGGACTCACCGGGATAAAGGGCAGCAGCAGGTACAGGCAGAGGGGGGACAGGATGAAACGGCCCGCCATGGCCCCGATAAGGTCCCGGTCCCAGTGGATGGAGGACAGGGGAATATGGCTCATCTGGATGCCGATGACCATGAGGGCCATGGGGGTAGCCATATTGCCTACGTACCGGCAGGCGGTGAGGACAAAATGGGGCAGCGGAATATCCAGAAGCACCAGCACCACCCCTGTCAGGAATCCCATGAGCGGCGGGGTCCGGAGTTTTTTCAGCATTTCCGGGGGCGTGAATTTCTGGTCTCCTCCGGCGTCCTTTACAATGAGGTAGGCCCCGAGGCCCCAGAACATGGCGGTATTGGCGATGTAGTACAGCATGGCGGAGGGGACGCTCTTTTCGCCGAAGAGGGCTACATTCACCGGCAGGCCGATGAAAATGGCATTGGCAATGCAGCAGGTGCAGGTAAAAATGCCCCGGCGCCCCTTGGATACGTGGAGGATAGATGCCCAGATCCGGCCGGCTATGTAGGCCACGAAAATGGAGGCAAAGGGCAGGAGCAGGTCCGGTGCCGTGGCGATGAGCTGGTGCTGGGTGAAATTGGATTTCAGGGAATACACCATGAGCGGCGGCAGGGCCACGGTCATGGTAAACCGGGTGAGGTCTTTCCCCGCATTGGCCCAGAACCACCCCTTTTTGGAAAGATAAAATCCCAGCCCCGCAATGAGGACTACTTCGAATATGCCGGCTAATCCCTGTAATATGGCGTCCATAGAAATTCTCCCTGAGAATTAAGGAGGCGCTGATTAATTCGCAGAGTCAGATTTCATAAGGATTTTTATGCACTGCTTCGT
>NZ_UQKJ01000047.1 GCF_900541605.1 uncultured Dialister sp.
ATGAAGTGGAAGGTGGCCTGCCATGCAGGGGAATTTCCACGGAGCAGTTCATTCAGGAAATGAACGTAGGAGGTTTATGTAATGTCGAAACAGGAAAAAATCAGAATTCGGCTGAAAGGCTATGATCACAAAGCTGTTGATCAGAGCGCAGCGAAGATCGCGGAGACTGCCAAGAGAACAGGCTCCCGTGTCTCCGGTCCGATTCCGCTTCCCACGGAACGGAATGTGTACACCATTCTCCGTTCGCCACATGTCAACAAGGACAGCCGCGAACAGTTTGAAATGCGTATTCACAAGAGACTTATTGACATTCTCGATCCGTCCAAGAAGACCGCGGATGCACTGATGAGACTGGAACTCCCAGCCGGCGTCAGCATTGATATTAAACTGTAAGGAGGTGCAAAGATGTCTAAGGCTATTTTGGGAACAAAATTAGGAATGTCCCAGGTATTCGCTGAAAACGGCGACCTGGTTCCGGTAAGTGTTATTGAAGTTCTGCCAAACGTTGTAGCAGCTGTTAAAACCGTTGAAAGCGATGGATACAATGCTGTTCAGCTCGGTTATGGCGCTGTCAAAGAAAAACATTTGACAAAACCTGTAAAAGGCCAGTTCGAAAAAGCTGGTATTGATCCGGTTAAATATCTGCGTGAATACAGACTCGCTGAAAAGCCGTCTTACACAGTAGGCCAAACTCTGGCTGCTGATATCTTCGCAGAAGGCGAAATTGTAGACGTAATTGGCACCAGCCGGGGCAAAGGCTTTGCCGGCACGATTAAACGTCACAATCACCAGCGCGGCCCTGAAAGCCACGGCTCCAAAAACCATCGTCAGACAGCATCCCTCGGTGCTCGTATGTCCGGCGGCGGCGGAAAAGTATTCAAAGGCAAGAAGATGCCTGGCCAGCTGGGCGGAGAAAGAGTCACTGTCCAGCATCTTCAGGTAGTAAGAGTTGATACTGCCCGTAATCTGATGCTTGTCAAAGGCGGGATCCCCGGTGCTAAGGGAAGCCTCGTCATGGTACAGGAAACCGTTAAACCTGTAAAATAATATTGTCCGGAACAACAGAAAATTGTTCTGATTAAGGGAGGAACATCTCAATGCCGAAAGTAAAGCTGTATAATGTAGCCGGCCAGGAAACCGGTGAAATAGAGCTGAATGACAGTGTCTTTGGCGTAGACTATAACGAAGCTGTCATTCACCAGGCAGTGGTGCGCCAGATGGCTAACGAACGTCTTGGCACCCATGCCACAAAGACAAGAGGCCTCGTCCGCGGCGGCGGCAAGAAGCCCTGGAAACAGAAAGGCACAGGCCGTGCCAGAGTCGGATCCATCCGCTCCCCACTGTGGGTTGGCGGCGGCACCGTATTCGGACCGACCCCGAGAAGCCATGCCAAGGCTATGCCGAGAAAGGCTCGCCAGCTGGCTGTAAAGTCCGCACTGTCCGAAAAACTTCGTGCTAACGAAATCGTCGTTCTCGACGGCATCCATTTCGACGCACCGAAGACAAAGGAAGTTGTCAAAATGCTGGCAGCTTTCAAAGCAGAAGGCAAAGCCCTCATCGTTGATGGCGGCGAAGCATGCGGCAACACCGTTCTTTCCGCAAGAAACATTCCTGGTGTAAAAGCCTATGCTCCCAGCGGAATCAACATCTATGATATTGTAAATTACGATAAACTTTTCCTGACCCAGGACGCTGTAAAGAAGATTGAGGAGGTACTGGCATAATGGAAGCACGTGACATCCTCATTAAACCGATTATTACAGAAAAAACCACAGCCCTCATGGAAGAAAGAAAGTACACATTCCGCGTACCTCTTTCTGCTACTAAAGTAGAAATCCGTCAGGCTGTTGAACAGGTCTTCAAAGTAAAAGTTCAGGCTGTGAACACCATGCGTTATGAAGGCAAGATGAAACGTCTGGGCCGTACCCAGGGTCGTCGCAGTGATTGGAAGAAAGCAATTGTTACCCTCAAACCGGGCGAAACAATTGAGCTCTTCGAAGCGTAAAGGAGGAGTAATCATAAATGGCTTATAAATCATTTAAACCGTACACTCCCGGACGCCGTCAGATGACCGTTTCCACTTTCGAGGAAGTTACCACAGACAGACCGGAAAAATCCCTTCTGGCTCCTGTCCATAACCATGGCGGTCGTAATGGCTCCGGCAAAATGACAGTTCGCCATCAGGGCGGCGGTCATAAACGTCAGTACAGAATCATCGATTTCAAGAGAAATAAAGACAATATCCCGGCTAAGGTCGCTACTATCGAATACGATCCGAACCGTACCTGCCGTATCGCTCTGCTCCAGTATGCAGATGGTGAAAAACGTTACATCCTGGCTCCGAAAGGCCTCCAGGTTGGCGACGTTGTTACCAGTGGTCCGGAATCCGATATTAAAGTAGGCAACTGCCTGCCTCTCCAGAACATTCCTCTTGGTACTGTTGTACACAATGTGGAACTGAAAATCGGCAAAGGCGGCCAGATGGTCCGTTCTGCCGGTGCCAGCGCACAGCTCATGGCTAAAGAAGGGGACTATGCACTCCTCCGCCTGCCTTCCGGCGAACTGCGCAGAGTACACATCCGCTGCCGCGCAACCATCGGTGCTGTAGGCAACGATGACCATGAAAACATTACACTCGGCAAAGCCGGCAGAAACCGCTGGCTCGGCGTTCGTCCGACCACCCGCGGCGTTGTAATGAACCCGAATGATCATCCGCATGGCGGCGGCGAAGGTAAAGCTCCTGTCGGACGTAAGCGTCCTGTTACCCCGTGGGGCAAGCCTGCTTACGGCGTGAAGACCCGCGACAACAGAAAAGCGTCTACTAAGCTGATCGTTAAGAGACGCAAGTAAGATAAGGAGGAGTAAAAGTGTCCAGATCCGTAAAAAAAGGCCCGTTCGTTGCATACTCTCTGGTAAAGAAGATTGATGCCCTGAACGCAGCTAACGATAAGAAAATTGTAAAAACCTGGTCCCGTGCTTCTACTATCCTTCCGAGCTTCGTAGGTCACACCATTGCGATTCACGACGGAAGAAAGCATGTACCGGTTTACATCACTGAAGATATGGTTGGCCATAAGCTTGGTGAATTCGCTCCGACCCGCACATTCAAGGGCCACAACAAGAGTGATAAAGCCGCTGCTGCCGCTGGTAAATAACAGGGAGGAATAAAATGGAAGTTCAGGCTATTTCTAGAAATGTCCGCATTTCTCCCCGCAAGGTCCGCATTGTAGCAAACCTTGTCCGCGGTAAAAAAGCGGGAGAAGCTATTTCCATTCTGCGCAACACCCATAAGGCAGCTTCCATCGTTGTCGAAAAGACCCTGAGAAGCGCTATGGCAAATGCAGAAAACAACAACAACATGAACATTGATAATCTCTACATCTCCACAATTTATGTAGATGCAGGCCCGATTATGAAGCGTGTACATCCACGTTCCCGTGGACAGGCTTTCGGGATTATGAAACGTACCAGCACACTGACGGTAAAAGTTTCTGAAAAAGAGTAATCGAAGGAGGGAAACGTTTTGGGTCAGAAAGTTAATCCGCATGGAATGCGTGTAGGCGTGATCGATGACTGGGATTCCAAATGGTTTGCAGAAAAAGATTATGCTGCACTGCTTGTGGAAGATGCCAAAATCCGCCAGTTTTTGAAGAAGCACCTGTTTGCCGCAGGCATTTCCAAGATTGGCATTAAACGCGTAGGCAACAGAGTAAAGCTTGCCATTTATACTGCTAAACCGGGCATGGTCATCGGCCGTGGCGGCACAGGCATTGAAGACATCAAGAAGGCACTCGCTGCTGTAACAGATAAAGATGTTGATATCGATATCCTCGAAATCAAATCCATCGACATGAGCGCTATCCTCGTTGCTGAAAACATTGCTTCCCAGCTGGAAAGACGTATCGGCTTCCGCCGTGCCGTTAAACAGGCTGTAGGAAGAACCATGCGCAGCGGCGCTAAGGGTATTAAGGTAACCGTATCCGGTCGTCTCGGCGGTGCAGAAATTGCCCGCAGTGAAAGCTACCGTGAAGGTTCCATTCCCCTTCAGACTCTCCGCGCCAACATTGACTACGGTGTAACCGCAGCTCACACCACCTATGGTGCTATCGGCGTTAAAGTCTGGATTTATAAAGGCGAACTCGCACCGGGCCAGGTAGTGGATGAAAATGAAAACACCCGCTCCAACAAGGACCGTAACAACCGCCATGACGGCAACAGAAGAGGCGGCCGCCGCGGTGATCGTAGAGAACGCAGACCGAGAACCTCTGAAAGGAGTGATTCCTGATGTTAATTCCAAAGCGTACAAAGTTCCGTAAACAGTTCCGCGGCCGTATGAAAGGCAAGGAACATCGTGGAAACACCGTAACTTACGGTGAATATGGCCTGGTTGCCCTGGAACCTTCCTGGATTACCAGCCGTCAGATCGAAGCAGCCCGTATTGCTATGACCCGTTATACAAAACGTGGCGGCAAGGTCTGGATCAAGATTTTCCCGGACAAGCCGGTTTCCGCAAAACCGATTGGTACCCGTCAGGGCTCCGGCAAAGGCGCCGTAGAATACTGGGCAGCCGTTGTTAGACCGGGCCGTGTTATGTTCGAAATGGGCGGCATCCCCATCGAAGCTGCTAAGGAAGCAATGCGCCTTGCAGGTCATAAACTGCCGATCAAGACAAAGTTTGTAGTTAAAGGACAAGAAGTGGCAGGTGAATAAAATGAAGGTCAATGAAATTCGTAACCTGAGCACTGCCGAATTAGATGAAAAGGTTGCCGGCTTAAAGGAAGAACTGTTTAACCTCCGTTTTCAGCTCGCTACAGGACAGCTCGAAAACCCGATGCGTATTCGTGAAGTAAAGAAGACCATCGCCCGGATTAAAACTGTCCAGCGTGAAGAAGAATTGAAGGCTGCCAAGAAGGCATAACGGTTAATCCAAAGGAGGATCTCAACGTGGCAGAAGAAAGAAAGTTGCGCAAGGTGCGCCAGGGAATTGTTGTCAGCGATAAAATGGATAAAACCGTTGTTGTTGCTGTAGAACGTAAAGTTCCCCACAAGCTGTACAAAAAATCTATTAATACCACAACCAAGTTCAAAGCGCATGACGAAAACAACGAATGCCGTGTCGGTGATACGGTACGCATCGTCGAAACCCGCCCGCTGTCTCGCGACAAGCGTTGGAGAGTCGAGAAAATCGTTGCCCGCCAGAACTGATATAGAAAGATAATTATAGGAGGATAGGCACGATGATTCAGCAGGAAAGCAGACTCAACGTTGCGGATAATACCGGTGCTAAGAACGTCCTGGTAATTAAAGTCCTGGGTGGTTCCTTCCGTAAGAGCGGCAATATCGGTGATATTGTGGTTTGCACGGTCAAAGATGCAACCCCCGGCGGCGTTGTTAAGAAGGGCCAGGTAGTCAAGGCAGTTGTTGTTCGTTCTGTAAACGGCGTGAGCCGCAGCGACGGATCCCACATCCGCTTTGATGAAAACGCAGTTGTTATTATTAAAGACGACAAGAGCCCGGTAGGAACACGTATTTTTGGACCGGTAGCAAGAGAACTCCGTGAAAGAGATTTCATGAAGATCATTTCCCTGGCTCCGGAAGTGCTCTAATAGGGAGGCAAATGATGAGTCAGAAACTGCATGTAAAGACCGGAGACACAGTTGTCGTTATTTCCGGCAAGGATAAAGGCAAGCAGGGTAAAATCAAAGCTGCTATGCCGAAAGAAGGCCGTGTTGTCGTTGAAGGCGTAAACATGGTCAAGAAACACACAAAACCGAGCCAGGCTAACCCGAAGGGCGGCATCATTGAGAAGGAAGCTCCGATTTATGCGTCCAAGGTCATGATCCTGGATCCGGAATCCAAGAAACCGACCCGCATTAAGAAAGTCCAGCAGAAAGACGGTTCTTATGTAAGAGCAGCTGTCAAGAGCGGCGCTATTATTGATAAGGCCTGAGCGGGAAGGAGGATAACAAGTGTCCAGATTAAACGATTTGTACAAAGCGCAGATTAAAAACAGCCTGCGCGAAAAATTCGGCTACAAGAATGACATGGAAATCCCGAAGCTGGAAAAAATTGTCATCAACATCGGTGTAGGCGAAGCTACAGAAAACTCTAAAGCAGTGGATGCAGCTGCATCCGACCTTGCTGCAATCACCGGCCAGCAGCCGATGATCTGCAAAGCCCATAAATCCCTGGCTGCATGGCACATCCGTGAAGGAATGCCCCTGGGATGCAAAGTTACCCTTCGTGGTGACAGAATGTATGAATTCCTCGATCGTCTCATCAACATCGCTCTTCCCCGGGTTCGCGATTTCCGTGGCATCAGCGACCAGAGCTTCGACGGCCGTGGCAACTATGCATTCGGCGTAAAAGAACAGCTGATTTTCCCGGAAGTTGATTATGAAAAAATCGACCGCATCCGGGGCATGGATATCATTGTAGTAACAACGGCTAAGACCGATGAAGAAGCTCGTGAACTTCTGAGACAGTTCGGTATGCCGTTCAAGAAATAAGACGGAGGACAATATGGCAAAGAAGTCTATGTTGGAACGGGAGAAGAAGAGAGAACTCACCGTTCAGAAATATGCAGCCAAACGTCAGGCCCTGAAGGAAGCTAAGGACTGGGAAGCTCTTTCCAGACTGCCCCGCAACGCTTCTCCGACACGTCTGCATAATCGTTGCAAACTGACCGGCCGTCCCCACGGCTATATGCGTAAATTTGGAATCTGCCGTAACCAGTTCCGTGACCTGGCTTACAACGGCGACATTCCTGGAATTAAGAAAGCCAGCTGGTAATTCGGGAGGAGGATTAAATAATGGTAACAACCGATCCAATTGCGGATATGCTTACCCGTATTCGTAATGCGAACGATGCATATCATGATCATGTAGATATGCCTGCTTCTAAAATTAAGGCAGCTGTGCTCAAGATTTTAAAAGACGAAGGCTTTATCAAAAACGTAGAACAGATCGAAGTCGAAGGCCACAAGGAACTGCGTGTTTCCCTGAAATACGGTGCTAACCGTGAAAAGGTCATCAAAGGTCTGAAGAGAATTTCCAAACCGGGTCTCCGCGTCTATGCCAATAAGGAAGAACTCCCGAAGGTACTTGGCGGTCTCGGTATCGCAGTTATTTCCACATCCAAGGGCATTATGACTGACAAGGCTGCTCGCAGAGAAGGCCTTGGCGGCGAAGTTCTTGCGTTTGTCTGGTAATCCGTTGGAGGTATAGAATGTCAAGAATTGGCAAGAAACCTATTGCGGTCCCGGCTGGTGTGGAAGTCAAGATTGACGGCCATACAGTTACCGTAAAGGGTCCGAAAGGCACACTTTCCCGTACACTGAATGAAGAAATGGACATTAAGATGGAAAACAATGAAATCATCGTTACCCGTCCTAATGACGACATTAAGAATCGTTCCCTGCACGGACTGAACCGTACACTCATCAACAACATGGTTGTTGGTGTTACAAAGGGTTATGAAAAGAAACTCGAAATCCAGGGCGTCGGCTACAATGCCCAGATGCAGGGCAAAAACCTGAAACTGGCTCTCGGTTTCTCCCATCCGGTCATCATTACACCGCCGGAAGGCATCACCATCACAACTCCTTCCTCTGTTGTCATCGTCGTATCCGGTGCAGATAAGGAACTGGTTGGCCAGGTAGCAGCTGAAATCCGCGCCTGGAGAGAACCGGAACCTTACAAAGGCAAGGGTATCCGTTATTCCGGTGAATACGTACGCCGTAAGGCTGGTAAGACCGGCGCAACAAAGTAAGACAGGAGGTAAAAGAATATGCGTAAAAATGCAAGCAGAAATGCGGTTATTCGCCGTCATCTGCGTCTTCGTAAGAAAATCTCCGGTACTGCCGCTTGCCCGCGTCTCAATGTTTACAGATCTCTCGCTAACATTTATGCCCAGGTCATCGATGATGAAGCTGGCGTAACCCTGGTATCGGCTAATACCTTAGATAAAGAAATCAAAGCTCAGTTCCCCTATGGCGGAAACGCTGAAGCCGCTAAGGCTGTAGGTGCTCTCGTTGCAAAACGGGCCCTGGAAAAGGGAATTGAAACTGTAGTGTTCGACCGCGGTGGTTATATCTATCATGGCAGAGTGGCTGCTCTGGCTGAAGGTGCCCGCGAAGCCGGCCTGAAATTTTAAGGTAAAGGAGATAGCACATGCCAAGATTTGAGAAAAAAGAATCCGACTTACAGGAAAACGTCGTTTTCATCAACCGCGTTGCTAAAGTCGTAAAAGGCGGCCGCCGTTTTTCCTTCGCTGCAGTTGTAGTAGTCGGTGATGGCAAAGGTAAGGTAGGCGCAGGCCTGGGCAAGGCAGCCGAAGTTCCGGAAGCCATTCGCAAGGGCGTTGAAGACGCTAAGAAAAACATGATTACCGTTGCTCTGAAGAACGGAACCATTCCCCATCCTATGCTCGGCATCTATGGTGCAGGCAAGGTTATTATGAAACCGGCTGCTGAAGGTACCGGTATCAAAGCCGGCGGCCCGGTCCGTGCGGTACTCGCTCTCGCAGGCATTCGTAACATTCTGACCAAGTCCCTTGGCTCTTCTAACCCCATTAACATGGTTAGAGCTACCATGGACGGTCTCTCCAAGCTTGAAAATGCAGAAACTGTTGCAGCACTCCGCGGAAAGAGCCTGGACGAAATTTATAACTAAGGGGGCCCCTCATGAAAGTTATTATTACACTGAAAAAAAGCGTGATTGGCTCCAGACCTGAGCATATCGCTACTGTAAAGGCACTTGGCCTCCACAAGACCAATTCCTCTGTAGAAAAAGAACTTACCCCACAGATTAAGGGCATGATTCACTCTGTCCGTCATCTGGTTGAATGCAAAGAAGCAGAATAATACGAAGGAGGTGCACTGATGAAACTTCATGAACTGAAACCGGCAGAAGGCTCCACAAGAGCACGTCGTCGTGTAGGCAGAGGCCTCGGCAGCGGCATGGGCAAACAGGCCACCCGCGGTGCCAAGGGCCAGCATGCAAGAACCGGTCATTCCGGTGGTCCCCGTCCGGGATTTGAAGGCGGCCAGATGCCTCTGTACCGTCGCCTCCCGAAGCGCGGATTCAAAAATGTATTAGCTAAGGAATATGCAGTTGTTAATGTTGAACAGCTGAACCGTTTCGATGACAATGCCGTAGTAGATCCGGCTGCCCTCGTTGAAGCAGGTATCCTGAAAAACGTTCTCGATGGTGTACGTGTACTGGGTGACGGTGAACTGTCCAAGGCTCTGACCGTAAGAGCTCAGGGATTCTCCAAAACCGCCCAGCAGAAAATCGAAGCAGCAGGTGGAAAAGTAGAGGTGATCTGATATGGGATCTGCTTTAGCAAACTTTTTTGCAAATAAAGAACTCAAAGATCGCATTCTTTTCACTTTCCTGATGTTTGTCATCTTCCGTCTCGGGGTACATATCCCCGTGCCGGGGGTTGATTCATCGGTGATTGAAAGCCTGTTCACATCGGGTAACCTCTTCGGTTTCCTCGATCTCTTCGCCGGTGGTGCTCTCAGCAAATTCTCCATATTTGCCATGAGTATTACCCCATACATTAACTCATCCATTATTATGCAGCTCCTGACCGCCGTCATCCCTACCCTGGAAGAATGGAGAAAAGACGGTGCCGAAGGATACAAGAAAATCCAGAAGGTTACAAGATACTTCACTATTTTCCTGGCAGCTGTGCAGGCATTCGGTATGACCTATGCCCTGCGTATCAATAATGCTCTTGTTGATAACAGCTGGCTGTATTTTATTTTTGTTATCGTTGTCCTCACAGCAGGCACCTGCCTCCTCATGTGGATTGGCGATAAGATTACGGAACATGGTATCGGCAATGGTATTTCCCTGATCATCTTCTGCGGTATCGTAGCCCGCTTCCCGCAGGCTATCTCCACCGTAGTGGATTATCTGAAAGTCGGTACGATTTCTCCGTTCCAGCTTCTCCTGTTCCTGGTGATTGCACTGGCCATGATTCTTATGGTTATCGAAGTGAATGAAGGACAGAGAAGAATTCCTATCCAGTATGCCAAGCGCGTGATTGGACGCAGGATGTACGGCGGACATTCCACCTACCTGCCACTCAAAGTGAACCAGGCCGGCGTTATCCCCATCATCTTCGCTTCTTCCATTCTCATGCTGCCGATTACACTGGCCCAGTTCATTCATGTCAGCTGGGTACAGGCGGTGGGCAACTTCTTCGGATGGGGCACATGGCCAAATACCATCTGCTACGGTTTCCTCATTTTTATCTTCACCTACTTCTATACGGCGATTTCCGTCAATATCAAAGATCTGGCAGATAATATGAAGAAATATGGCGGTTTTATCCCAGGCATCCGCCCAGGACAGCCGACCATGATGTATGTGGATAAGGTATTGTCCAGAATTACTCTGACCGGTGCCATTTTCCTGGCCTTCATTGCAATCCTTCCGAACTTCATCGGAAACATTACCGGCATCCAGGGGGTATACTTCGGTGGTACATCCCTCCTCATTATTGTCGGTGTTGCACTGGATACCATGAGACAGGCCCAGTCGTATATGGTTACAAGAAACTATCAGGGCTTTATTAAATAAGGCTTTTGTTAAATAAGGAGTAGGGATATGTATATCTTATTAATGGGACCTCCCGGTGCCGGCAAAGGCACACAGGCAGAAAAACTCATTCGTGATTACGGCATCCCCCAGATTGCTACAGGCGACATGTTCCGTGCGGCTGTAAAATCAGGAACTGCTCTCGGCAAGGAAGCTAAAAGCTATATGGACAAGGGAGCCCTTGTTCCGGATAGTGTAACCGTGGGCATTGTGAAAGAAAGACTGGGGCAGGATGACTGCAAGAAGGGATGGATCCTTGATGGATTCCCCCGCACCACTGCCCAGGCTTCTGCCCTGGATGCCATTCTTCATGAACTGGGAATCCAGCTTACTGCTGTCATCGGTATCAAAGCAAACCGTGACGACATTATCAAGAGAGTAAGCGGCAGACTGGTCTGCAAGAAATGCGGAGCTTCCTTCCACAAGGAATTCCGTCCGCCCAAGCAGCCAGGTATCTGCGATAACTGCGGCGGTGAATTGTACCAGCGGGCTGATGATAATGAAAAGACCATCTCCCAGCGGCTTGATGTGTATGAAAAATCCACAAAGCCCCTCATCGATTACTACAAAGTAAGCGGCCGGTACTACGAAATCGACGGAGACCAGTCCATGGACAAGGTGTATGAAGATATCAAGGCTGCCCTGAAGAAGGCTTCCAAATGATCATCATCCACACACCGGAAGAGATAGAGAAAATTGCCGCAGCCAGCCGTCTGACTGCGGATACTCTCTCTATGCTCGAAAAAGCAGTAAAGCCGGGCATGAGCACTCTTGAGCTTGACCATCTGGCTGAAAAATTCATCAGGGATCACGGCGGAGTCCCGGCGGAAAAGGGATATGAAGGATATCCCGGTTCCATCTGTGCTTCGGTAAATGATACCGTAGTCCATGGAATTCCTTCTGCAAGAAAGATTTTAAAAAAAGGTGATATCATTTCAATCGATCTTGTGGTAGAATTAAATGGTTACATGGGTGATTCCTGTATCACTGTGCCTGTGGGACATACGAACAAGAAGAACATGCAGCTCATCAAAGCTACGGAAGGTGCCCTTTTTGCAGGGATCAAGCAGGCCGTAGTGGGCAACACGGTAGGTGACATCGGTCATGCGGTGGAGAGCTACGTGAAACCTTATGGGTATGGAGTCCTTAGGGAATATGTTGGCCACGGTATCGGAACGGATATGCACGAAGATCCGGAAATTCCGAATTACGGAACGCCAGGTCATGGGCCGCGTCTGGAAGAAGGCATGTGCATCTGCATTGAACCGATGATTACCATGGGCAGCGCAGATATCATCAGTCTTCGTGATGGCTGGGGTGTAGTGACAGCAGATGGAAAACCATCGGCTCACGTAGAACATACCATTGCCATTACTAAAGATGGTCCCAGAATTCTGACGCTCAGGGACTGATTTTCAGTTACCGGCGGACAGTATATATAGCCAAAGGAGGCTCTCATGAGCAAGGCAGACGTTATTGAACTGGAAGGCAAAGTAGTAGAAAAACTTCCAAACGCCATGTTCCGTGTTAAACTGGAAAACGGCGGCCATATTGTGCTGGCTACTATTTCCGGCAAAATGAGGATGAATTTCATCCGTATACTGCCCGGAGATAAGGTAACCATCGAATTGACGCCCTACGATCTGGAGCACGGCAGGATTACCTATCGTTACAAGTAAGTAAGGAGGAACCAAGATGAAAGTCAGACCGTCCGTTAAAAAGATGTGCGACAAGTGCAAGATCATCAAACGCAAAGGCCGTGTAATGGTCATTTGTGAAAATCCGAAACATAAGCAGAGACAAGGTTAATTAAAAGGAGGTTAAAGAGTAGATGGCACGTATAGCTGGTGTAGACTTACCAAGAGATAAGCGCGTTGAGATCGGCTTAACTTATATTTATGGAATTGGCCCCACTCTTTCCAAAGAAATCTTAAGCAAAGCAGGAATCAATCCTGATATCCGAGTTAGAGATCTGACTGAAGATGACGTTGCAAAAATCCGCAACGCCCTCGCTGACTACAAAGTCGAAGGTGATCTCCGTAGAGAAGAATCCCTCAACATTAAACGGCTCGTTGAAATTGGATCCTATAGAGGCAGACGTCATCGTGAAGGCCTGCCGGTACGGGGACAGAGAACAAAGACCAATGCCCGTACACGCAAGGGACCGAAGAAGACAATTGCAGGTAAGAAGACTGCAACAAAGAAGTAATGTTGAAGGAGGGATACAATGGCTACGGTAAAAACTAAAGCAAAAAGAAAAGAAAGAAAACATGTAGAATCCGGTGCAGCTCATATTCGTTCTACTTTCAACAACACGATTGTAACGATTACTGACTCCAACGGCAACACCATCGCCTGGGCATCTGCCGGTGGACTCGGATTCAAAGGCTCCCGCAAGAGCACACCATTCGCAGCACAGATGGCAGCAGAACAGGCTGCCAAGGTTGCTATTGACCAGGGCATGCGTTCCGCTGATGTCTTTGTAAAAGGACCGGGCGCAGGCCGTGAAGCAGCTATCCGTGCACTGCAGGCAGCAGGCATCGAAGTCAGCAGCATTAAGGACGTCACCCCGATTCCGCATAACGGCTGCCGTCCTCCGAAACGCAGAAGAGTATAATCTAGGTATATCCTTTCTGTTTCATTTTGGCGCCGCAAGGCGCAGAAGGAGGACTTTCGGATGATCGAAAATACAAGCTTCACAATAAAGACTGTGGAACTGAGCGATGACAAGCGTCACGGCAAGTTCGAATGCGAACCGCTGGAAAGAGGCTATGGCATCACACTGGGAAACAGCTTACGTCGCGTGTTGCTTTCATCTTTAGACGGTGTGGCTATTACGTCTATCAAAATCGACGGCGTGCTTCATGAATTTTCCACTATCGACGGCGTCAGAGAAGATGTAACAGATATGATTCTGAACCTGAAGAAGATTCGCTTTATCGCTCATGACGAAGCAACCTTCCCCATCACTGTAAGAATCGATATCACTAAAGAGGGTATTTTCCGTGCCGGTGACATGGTATTACCGGCAGAAATAGATGTTCTCAATAAAGATCTGGCCATCTGCACACTGGATTCCGATGCCCATCTGGGTATGGAAATGACCATCAATCGTGGACATGGCTATGTACCTTTCACAAAGAACAAAAGGGACGACGACGTTATCGGCGTAATCCCGATCGACTCCATTTATTCTCCTGTTGTTAAATGCAATTACGAAGTCAGCGATACCCGCGTAGGTAATGAAATGGACTACGATAAGCTGACTCTGGAAGTGGATACCGACGGCTCCGTCAATGCAGATGATGCAGTGGCTACAGCTGCCAATATCCTTATCAGCTGCTTTGAAAACTTCCGCAAAATCGGCGTAAGCCAGCCCGGCAGTGAACCGGCAGAGGGGGAAGCAGAAGAAGCAGCACCGACTGCCCAGGAAGAAAAAGTCAATGAAGACGCTATCCGTGAACTCCCCATTGAAGAACTGGATCTGTCGGTCCGTGCATTTAACTGCCTGAAGAGAGCCGAAATCAACACCATCGGTGAATTGACAGACAAGACAGAAGATGAATTGACCCGTGTACGCAACCTTGGTAAAAAATCGGTAGATGAAATCAGAGAAAAACTGGCTAACTTCCGGGATTATGGACTTCATCTGAAAGATTCCAAGGATTGATATAGTAATAGGAGGAAAGAAATGGCTCGTAGTAGATTGAGAAGAGTCAGCGGTGCCCGTAAGGCCCTGCTGCGCAGTCTCGTAACCGCCCTTTTCCAGCATGGCCAGATCAGGACAACTGAATCCAAGGCCAAGGAACTCCGCCACGTAGCTGACAAGATGATCTCCCTCGCTAAGAGAGGCGATCTCCATGCCCGCCGCCAGGCTGAAGGTTTCATCATGGACAAGGCTGTAACAAAGAAACTGTTTGATGAAATTGCAAAGAAATACACCGATCGCAACGGCGGTTATACCCGCATTGTGAAACTGGATGGCCGCCTCGGCGATAACGCTCCTGAAGTTATCATTTCCCTGGTTGACTGATCTTCGGTAACAGATAAAACGTGAGTCCCCTGTGGGACTCACGTTTTTACTTTGTCTTATTTTGTATACAATTGCGGTTTATCGAGCTGTTGGTATTCGGTGCTGGTGTATAGAGTCATTCGCATGGAGCTTCTAGGGAAGCACTGATTAAATCGTTGTTCGATTATACTCTTGTATTTTCATGCA
>NZ_UQKJ01000048.1 GCF_900541605.1 uncultured Dialister sp.
CGATTTATGACGAAGCAGTGCATAAAAATCCTTATGAAATCTGACTCTGCGAATTGATCAGCGTTTCCCCAGGGCAGGGAAACGGACTGTATATCCTGCTCCTTCGCACCATAACTTATGATAGAAGAGGACCCAGTCTGTGGCAGCGGCCATTTCCCACATATACAGATCCGCTGCAAAGCGGCTGTCCTGTCCAGGGCTCGTGTATCATCTCTGTAAGTATGCAGAACCTTCATTCCAACAGCCCCGCAGCCCTCAGGACGAATTGCTGCCTCATCCACTTGACTAAGCCTTCCGTTTCCGCTATTGTAAAGGCAGAATAAGGAACGGAGGCAGCCTATGTTTTCAAAATTTCAGGATTTCCTGCTGGTGGTGGTCCTTTTCTATGCCATTTACCGTATCGGTTTTGGCGAAGGAGTGACCACGGTGAACCTTTTCATCCTTCTCTGCGCCGTGGTGGCCGTTATCTCCATGGCCCTGAAGCGGTCCGGCGCCTATGACCGGGCGCACAGGGAAAAGGAAGAGGCCATGAAAAAGAAAAATGAAAAGGACCAATAAAAAGCCGAAAGGCTTTTTTATTTTGGCTTGTGCAAGGAATGCAGGACTCGTCGTCCGGTCAGAACCGGCTGATGCTGCCTGTACAAAAAGTTTCCCAATGAACAAGAGGAACTGCCAAGGGCTGTGGGAATGACTCTGCCTCGGAAAGTCCGGTCTTTTCAGCAGGGGGTAGGATTGAAAACCTATTCAAAAGCATGCTATTGAAACGCTGGCCTCTTTATGCTATGATACGGGGAAAACAGGAGGTACAGAAATGGCAAATCCCGATTGTGCAATACTGATCAAACAGATTAACGATGCCCTGTTTAAAAGAGCCAATAAGCATTTGGCTGCCAGCGGGCTTACCCTGTCTCAAATGAGGCTGCAGCAGCTGCTGATAGAGGTGCCCGGGCAGAGCATGTCCTTCAAGGAGGTGGAACATCGGCTTCATGTGGCCCAGTCTACCACAGTAGGGCTTATCGGGCGCCTGGAAAAGAAAGGACTCGTCAAGACCTGGACCGATGAATCGGACCGCCGTACCAAGATGGTCTGTCTGACGGAAGAAGGAGAAGAATGCTGCCAAAAAGCTGCATCCTTTATGGCTGAAGATGAAGATTGGCTGACAGAAGGGATGGATGAGAAAGAAATTGCTGAACTCTATCGTTTATTGAGCCATATAAACCATCATTTGGAATCTTTGTGATTTATAACCGCCAATCCTGATGGAGATGGGGTATGTATCCGGCCTGGATGCATGGATCCTGCAACCTTTATGGATGGCGGGAATTTTTAAAGTCAATTCAATAGCATCATATTGAAATAAAAAGGAGAAAAGTATGATCTATCGTAATCCATGGAAGGGAATGGCCCTCCTTGCCTGCTGCGCAGGTCTGTTCCTGCTCGCCGGCTGCGGGAGCGGGCAGAAGGATACTACTGTATCAACGGCTTCCGTGAAGGCCATAAAGGTTATCAGGCAGGATATCCCACTCACCTATGAATATGCAGGCCAGGTGAAAGGGGTGGACGAAGTGGCAGTGCAGGCCAAAATCTCAGGGCTGGTGGTGGAGAAATATGTAAAGGGCGGAGAGATTGTACAGCAGGGACAGCCCCTGTTTCGTATTGATTCCCGTCAGTATGAATCGGCTCTTTCTTCCGCCCGGGGAGAAAAAATCAAGGCAGAAGTCAATCTGAGGAATGCCCGCCGCCAGCTGGAACGGGATCGGAAACTTTATGGGGCCCATGCTATTTCCCAAAAGGAGATGGAGGACCAGGAGGATGATGTCAATTCCTATGAAGCGGAACTGGAAACCAAAACGGCAGATTTGGAAAAGGCCCGGCAGAACCTGAATGACTCCATGGTGTATGCCCCGCTTTCCGGCCGGCTTTCGGTGGATGATGCGGCAGTAGGTACCTATGCATCTGCAGGATCTACCAAACTGGTGACCATCGGCTCATTGGATCCGGTGTATGTGGAGTTCAATGTCAGTGAGAGCGACTATCTTGACAATATTGCAGGTGATGGTTCAGCGGATGGATCCCATCTGACCATTACTCTCGGCAATGGGAAGACCTATCCCCAGGAAGGGAGAATCGTGCAGGCGGACCGCTCCATGGATACCGGTGCCGGCACGCTGACTATCAAATCGCTTTTCGAGAACCCCGACCATACGCTTCTTCCGGGTATGTATGCCCGGGTCAAATTCATTGGAAAAACTGTGCCTGACGCCCTGCTGGTTCCCCAGCGGGCGGTGCAGCAGCTCCTGAACCAGGCCTATGTAATGACAGTAGCCGATGATGGCACGGCGGTTTCCAAAAATGTCACACTGGGGCAGAAAGTAGGAAGTTACTATATCATCGAGTCCGGGCTGGATGAAAATGATGAAGTCATTGTAGGAGGATTGACCAATCTGAAAGATGGGGCTACCATTTCTTCTTCCCTGGTGACCGGTGAATCCCTGGGGCTTTCTCTGGGGGACAGTGTAAAACAGGATGGGGAGGCAGGAAATGGCTGATTTCTTTATCAGAAGGCCCATTTTTGCTATCGTCATTTCCCTGATGATTGTGATTTTGGGAATCATATCCGCTGTGCAGCTGCCTATTGCCCAGTATCCGGAGATTTCTCCCCCTACCGTATCGGTCAGTACCACCTATACCGGGGCCAATGCCAGTGTCATCAATGATACGGTGGCGCAGATCATTGAAGATGAGGTAAATGGTACCCAGGGATTGGATTACATGAGCTCCAGCGCTGATGATACCGGCAGTTACAGCCTCAGTGTCAAGTTTGACCTTGGTACGGACAGCGATATGGATGCCGTAAAGGTGCAGAACAATGTGGCCGTAGCCAATGCCAGCCTTCCGACTGATGTGCAGTCCGTGGGGGGTGACGACCAAGAAATCCTCCAGTGATATGGCCTATATGGTATCCCTCTATTCGCCCAATGGAACCTATGACAGTACGTTCCTGAAAAACTATGCGGATATTTATATTCTGGATGATCTCAAAAGAATCAGCGGGGTGGGGGATGTATCTACCTTTGGCTCTGACTATTCCATGCGAATCTGGCTGGATCCGGATAAGCTTTCTAACTACGGACTTACTGTGTCAGACGTGAAATCGGCGATCCAGGAGCAGAACGTGCAGGCGCCGGCGGGGATGGTGGGCCAGTTGCCGGCTCCGGATAATCAGGAAAAACAGTATACCGGGCGGATTGAAGGACGACTCAGCACGCCGGAGGAATTTGGAAATATCATTCTGAAATCCGGCAGCGGCGGCTCCTTTGTCCGGCTGAAAGATGTGGCCCGTGTCGAGACCGGTGCAAAGACAAATTCTATGATTTCTGAAGTGAACGGTTCTCCTGCGGTCGGGTTTGGCGTAGAGCTGACCAGTGATGCCAATGCCATGCAGACTATCCAGAAGGTAAAACAGGTCCTTGCAAAGGCATCCAAAAATTTTCCCCGGGATATAGAGTACAAGACCATCATTGATAACACGGAATATATCAGCGAGTCTATCAAGGAAGTGGCTAAGACCTTTGCGGAGGCCCTTCTTCTGGTGGTTCTCATCGTTTTCATTTTCCTTCAAAACTGGCGGGCCACCCTGATTCCGGTCCTTGCCATTCCGGTTTCCCTGGTTGGGACGTTTGCTTCTTTTGAAATACTCGGATTCTCTATCAATACGCTGACACTCTTTGCCATGGTTCTGGCCATAGGCCTGGTGGTGGATGATGCCATTGTGGTTATCGAAAATGTGGAAAAACATATGGCGGAAGACCATGTGGGACCAAAGGAAGCTACCCGATCAGCCATGAAAGAAGTACAGGGGCCGGTCGTGGCCATTGCCTGTGTACTGGCTTCTGTATTTGTGCCGGTTGCATTTCTTGATGGCATGACCGGCGTCCTTTATAAGCAGTTTGCCCTGACCATTGCCGTTTCCATGGCACTTTCCGCTTTTGTGGCTCTGTCCCTGACGCCGGCTCTCTGTTCCCTTCTCCTGAAACAGGAGGATAAGCAGGACTATAAAGGGATTCCTGGCAAATTTTTCTGCTGGTTCAATGGATGGTTTGACCGCATGCGGGACCGGTATACCGGCGCTGCGGGATGGTGGATTTCCCATGCCAGGCTGGCTCTTGCTTTTCTTCTGATTGTCTGCGGCCTTACAGGAATCTGTTACCATCTCCTGCCGTCCACGTTTGTCCCTGATGAGGACCAGGGGTATTTTCTGGTGTCCGTCCACATGCCGGAAGGTACGTCACTGAACCGTACAGATACGATGATGAATGATATCGTCAGTGATATCCGGAAAGTGGATGGAGTCAGTGCCGTGATGAAGGCTTCCGGTTATGATATTACGGTATCCGCCAATAAATCGAACAGTGGCACCTGCTTCGTCAGCCTGACGCCCTGGTCTGAACGGATGGGACGGGATCAATCGGTGAGCTCCATCGTGGCCAAAGTCAATGGGATTGGCCGGAAACATCCCGACGCCTCGGTCAGTGCATTTACCACACCTACCCTTCCGGGCTTGGGGATGGTAGGTGGCTGGACCATGGAACTGCAGGACCTTTCCAGCCATTCCGATGAAGAACTGAATGAAATTACCCAGAAAATCATTGCCGCAGCGGCTAAACGGCCGGAATTATCCGGAGTCCATACGACATACCAGATCACATCTCCTGTTTACCAGTATGACCTGGACCGGGATAAGATTAAAAACTACGGAGTTTCCCTGTCCGATGTATTTACGGCTATGCAGGTCAATTACGGCGGATATCAGGTCAACGATTTTAATTCTTTTGGGCGGACGTATAAAGTCATGCTGCAGGCCGATTCCCGGTACAGGAATGATGTGGATGGCTTGAAGTTCATCTTCGTTAAAAGCGCATCGGGCAGCATGGTACCTCTGGAAAATCTCCTGAAACCAAAGGTGACTACGGCGCCATCAATCATTTCCCGATTTAATGGGAAACGAAGTGTCAGTATCCAGGGAAGTACAGCTTCCGGCTACAGTTCCGGGCAGGCCTTGAGTGCCATGGAAGAAGTAGTCAGGGAAACGGCACCGGATGGATTCGCAGTAGAATGGTCCGGCCAGAGCAGGGAGGAAAAAAATTCATCTTCCTCCATGTCCAAGGTCATGGTACTGGCCCTGCTCTTTGCTTTTCTCTGCCTGGCAGCTCTCTATGAAAGCTGGACCATTCCCTATGCGGTCCTTCTTTCCGTGCCTTCCGGTATCTTTGGCGCTTTTTTCACGGAGTACCTGCTTCGGATCATGGAAAGAGCACTCGGTATCACTAATGCCGGCCTTCAGGACAGTGTATATATGCAGATCGGAATCATTATGATCATAGGCCTGGCGGCAAAGAACGCTATCCTCATCGTGGAATTTGCAAAAGTCCGGACAGATGCCGGCATGGATGTCATCGAAGCGGCCCTGGAGGCGGCGTCTATGAGACTTCGCCCTATCCTGATGACCTCTTTTGCCTTCATTATCGGCTGCCTGCCACTGGCTGCAGCCGGCGGTGCCGGTGCGGCAGCCAGAAACAGCATGGGAACCGCCGTGGTGGGCGGTATGATCTTTGCTACGGCCCTTGGCAT
Organism: uncultured Dialister sp.; assembly: GCF_900541605.1. GTDB lineage: Bacteria > Bacillota > Negativicutes > Veillonellales > Dialisteraceae > Dialister. The sequence goes on from NZ_UQKJ01000048.1 coordinate 5,632, forward strand.
ATTTCTGGTTCCCGCTTTCTTCGTGGTGATGGAAAAACTGTCTACTTCCTTAAAAAGGAAGGGAAAAAAGAACATGCAGAAAATAGGAAAACAGGCCCGGACTTGATTCCATACTTATTGGTACTATACACCTGTTTTATTGAAAAGCACCGGCTCATTCAGCTGTTCTGGATGAACCGGTGCTTTTCTATCCGTATAGGGGCAGACCGGACTCCGGAGTACCGAATTTTCTGCCTTGGGAGGCCTATCCCTGTGCCTTTGGTGCACTCCTTTTGCAAAGGGAAGCATGGTGAGATTTTCCGCCATTTTTCTTTTCATCCGAGATGACAGGTGAATCTATGCCGTACAAACCTTTTCTCACTCCGCTTCCGCCATATCATAGAAGGGAATCCCTTTGGTTCCCTGGTTATGGTCAGACAGGAAGAGGGTCACCATCAGACCATCGTCCTTTGGTTCTGTGAGGACGGTGATGTAGACGAGCTGGGTTACGCCGCCCTGGGTCAGGAGAAATTCGGCGCTCCCCATGCCATAGGGACTGCCATCATCGGCGGTTTTGCTGTCCCAGCCGCTGTACTTTTTAAGGCGGATATGGGAAGAGGGATGGGCGGTCAGGTAGTCTATGTGGTCATTGGTAAAAGTTTCCCTGCACCGCTCTTCCCAGGTGCGGGCATCTTCCGGAGCGAGATGGAAATGGATGCGGAAGCCCCCGTAGTATCGGCGGCCCTGGAGACGGATCTCTTCCAGGGATACGTCCTGCCCCGTAGATACGATGAGGTGGGCCAGTTCTTTGTTCCAGGAAGGATGGCCGGGGAACAGGGCCAGGTCCTCCAGCTGGGCTGCCAGTTTTTCTTCCAGGTCTTCCCTTTGGAAGAAGGCTTTCATTTCTTTTCCCATGAAAGTGCTGTCCGCTGACTTTACGGTAATGGTGGTTTCCATCATGCGGGCATAGCGGGAAGAAAAGGTGAGGGCATTCAGAAGGATAATGCCCACAATGGCCAGCAGGGAAGCCACGGTAATGATTACTTTTTTCATAGAATCCTCCAATAGGGTGTTGAGCTTATTATAGCATTCATGGGGCATTGTGGCTGGAGTCGGAGAAAACTTGTGATATGGTCCGATCGGATGGATGGTGCTATAGCTTCGCCCGTTCACCGGAAGGCCGCTGCCCGGGACCGCCAGACCCTGTTTTATATTCCTTCCTTGAGCCCTGGCCAAAGCTTGTATACCGGCAAAGTCTTTTTCCCGTTTTTGTCAAAATGCCGCCGATTATGTTAGAATGAAGCAGAATCTATTCTGACATAACTTTCCGAAACTGTGAGCTTTCCCGAAGAAGGACTCACATTGAATTCGGGACATCTTAGGAGAAACCAGGGGATGGTGAGTGGATTGGCCGGAGAACACAGTGAAACAGGACGCAAGATGTCCATCATGCGGATTGTGCAGGTCCTGATCCGGGAATCGGACCGGGAGCATCCCCTGACCCAGCAGGAAATACTGGACTATATGGAAGAAAAGTACGGCATGACGGTGAGCCGGAAATCGGTGGGAAGAAATCTGTCCCGCCTGAAGGAAGCGGGTCTCCCTGTCATGTGCCGGGAAGTAAGCCGGGTGGTGAATGGGAAGGAGAGCTCCCTTTCCTTGGACTGGTACTGGGACCATGAACTGTCCCGGGAAGATTTGACAGTGCTCATCGACCTTCTTTATTTTTCCCACCTTCCTTACCAGCAGGTTCGCCAGCTGTCGGAACGGCTGAAAAAACTGCAGAGCCATACCTTTGAAGACGGAAAAGAAAACGTCCGGAATCTCCCCTCTTCCCAGAAGTGGTCGGATCCGGCAGGTACGGTGGCCATCCTTTCCAGGGCCCTGGCCGAAAAGAAGCAGGTTTCCTTCTACTATGACCATTACGAGGCCGATGGAAAGCGGCACCATGACTGCACCGTATCCGGAGAGCCCCGTCTCTATAAAGCCAGCCCCTACCAGATTACCGCATCTGATGGGGAATACGTCCTTCTCTGCAGTTTGGAGGGAAGCGAGGAAATTTCTGCATTTTCCCTTGCTTTTATGGCGGAGGTATCCCTTACGGAGGAATCCCTGCGGCCCCAGAAATCCCTGAAAGGTCCGGACCAGGACGGAAAGCTTTCCGATTACCTCTATGCCCACCAGGAAATCTATGCAGGAGCCCCGGTGACCTGTACCTTTGAGGCAAACTGGCACCTTATGAGTTTCATTGTCAGGGATTTCGGGAAAAACGCCCATATCCTTTCGGCCCGGCAGGACCTGGTGGTGGTGGAGGTGACCCTTCCGGCGGCGGCCATGAAAGCCTGGGCCCTGAAGCATGCGCCACTGGTGAAAGTAACAGCTCCTTCCTACCTGGTGAAGGAGGTCAAGGAGACGGTAGATGGGCTGTACCGCCTTTATGGACAGCCATGATGGCCCTCGAAATTCTGGGAGCCCTCCTGCTTCTTCTGCTGGTTCTTCTGCTCATCCCGGTCACCTATTCCGTGAGTTTCCAAAAGTGGCAGCTGGCTATAGGCATCCGACTTTTCTTCGGATTATTCAGTAAACATAGAGACATCATTTTCCATGAAGAAAAGGTGGAGGATGAAAAACCGGAAGAAGACATAGAAGATAAGTCGAATAACCGGGACCTGCACGAAGTGGCAGAAGAACCGCCTGAAGAGGGTAAAATACCGGAAGAAGACGGCGATTTTGAAGAGGCGGAAATGGAAGGCCCGGTTGTGGAGGAAGAAGGGGAGGAAGAAGAAATCCCTTCGGAACCGGATAAGCAGGAGGAAGTCTCCCTGCTGGCCCAGATCCGGTTTGCCCTGGACAACGGATTGGCGGAAGAGCTTCTCTCCGCCGCTGCCAGGCTCCTCTCCCACAGCTTTCCATGCAAGTACCATGCAGAAGGGTCCCTGGGACTGGGAGATCCCATGGATACGGGTGTCCTGTGCGGTATGTTCTATACTCTTCTTCCGGAAGCGGCGCTCTCTATCCAATGGGTGTATACAGAAAGAATCTGTACAGTCAAGGGATATGTCCGGGGACGGATTATTCCCTTATATGTCCTTTATATAGCATTACGGCTTGCGGTATCTAAACCGGCAAGAGAATTCTGGCATTTCAGACAAGGGGGAAATGACAATGGATGATGAAGTAAGAAAACAGATTTTTGAAGATTTCAAGAAAATGATTACCACCGAGTCCGTGGTGGGACAGCCCATATACCTGGGGGATGCTACCATTGTTCCCTTCGTGGATATATCCTTCGGCTTCGGCACAGGAGCCCATGGAACGGCCGCTGCCGGCGGCGCCGGCGGTGGCAAGGTGACGCCTACGGCAGTGCTCATCATGAAGGGGGAACGGGTAGAACTCTTCTCCATTAAGAATGCCTCCGGCAACGGAACCATCGATAAGGTACTGAACATGGTGCCGGAAGTGATTTCCCACTTCACGAAGAAAAAAGAAAAGAAGGAAGAAGTCCGGGAAGCGGCGCTGAAGGAAGCTAAAGAAGCCATGGCGGAAGAAGCGGAAACAGCGGCTATTGAGGCGAAAGGGGAATAGGGCCTGACGGCCCTGGGCAGCGGCCTCTGGCCGGGGCTCTGCCCTCCGGACAGGGCTGTGACTTCGTCAGGGCAAAGGCTTCCGCCTGGGGGTAAGGAAGGAATATGGAATGGGGCTGGCGGCCCTGATTACACCTGATTGACTGACGGTCATTAAAGTACCGTGAGAAACGATGGTTACAAGAAATTTACCCCGTTTACCATTGACACCTGCCCCTTCTTTGATTAGAATAAATACATGCTTACTTAAGACTCTCTCAATTAAGAGCCTTGTTAGGAGGAACATATGAAGATGAATAAAGCAGTAGCAGCAGTGGCTGCTGGTATGATCGCATTCGGTGCTATGTTTTCTGTTTCCGCAGCCGGAATCGGCTATGTAAATTCCAATGCCCTTCTCGCAGCTCACCCGAAGATGCAGAAGGCCCAGCTCGATATGAGAGCAGCTGCCCAGAAGGCAGAAGAATCTTTCAAGAGCCGTTCTGCCGGTAAGACAGACCAGGAAAAACAGCAGATTGCTACAGAACTCCAGAAGGAAATGGACCAGAAGGAAAAGTCCACCATGCAGCCCATCCTTTCTGATATCATGAAAGCAATCCAGCAGGTTCGCCAGGAAAAGGGCCTCGATATTATCCTTGAACAGGGTGCAGTCGTTGACGGCGGTGTAGATGTCACTTCCGCTGTAGCCCAGAAGCTTTCCAAATAAGTCATATTGAATGAAAGAATACCGCAGTATCTATGGCTGCGGTATTTTTATGTGTTGAAAGTTTTAGTATAATAAGGAGACAATGGGGCTAAGGGTTGTGGGTGAACGCCGCTTCGCCGGCCAACCACTTTTAGCTCCATTTATACATCCTGGCTTGTAGTTTATTACGTACATTCTCAAATAAAGGAGACAACCATTATGGATAAATTAACTGCTTTATGCAAAGCTATGATTACCTATGACAAGGGAGATCCCCGGAGAATCCACCATTTCCTGAAAGTTCACGCCTTTGCCCGGCAGATCGGCATGGAAGAGGAGCTCGACGAGAAGACCCTTTTCCGCCTGGAAGCGGCGGCCTACGTTCACGACATCGGCATCCATGAAGGGGAGAGGCGCTTTGGCAGGAATGATGGCCAGATCCAGCAGGAACTGGGACCCGATGAAGCCCGGCCCATGCTGGAAGCACTGGAATTTGAAAAAGACGATATCGAACGGATCTGCTGGCTTGTGGGCCATCACCATTCCTACGGAAGCATCGATGGCCCTGATGCCCAAATCCTGGCGGAAGCAGACATGCTGGTGAACCAGTATGAAGACGGGGCGCTGCGGAAGCAGAATGAAGCCCTGTACCATCGCCTCTACAAGACCGCACCGGGAAAGCGGATGTTTGAAGAACTCTATTTTGAAGAATACAAGCCGGAAAACAAATGAGAGATACCTCCCTTGTGTATCCTGTCCGCAGTGATGGCGCCATTCTTCTTGGCCGGAAACGGAGGGGCATGGGCTATGGGAAATGGAACGGCTTCGGCGGAAAAATCGAGGCCGGCGAAACCATGCGTCAGTGTGCAGCCCGGGAACTCCGGGAAGAATGCGGCCTTCTCATGGCACCAGAGGACCTGGAAATGGTGGGAGACCTCTATTTCCACCAGCCTTCGGACCCCGAATGGTCCCATGCAGGCATCGTCTATTTTGCCAGGAACTGGCAGGGAGAGCCCCACCTGTCTGATGAGATGGATCCCCGCTGGTTTTATCCGAAGGATTTTCCCTATGACGATATGTGGATGGCGGACCGGGTATGGCTGCCCATGATTCTCAGCGGCCGGAAGATCCGGGGCACCATTTATTTTGCAGAGGACGGGGAGACCGTCTTCGATTATGATTTCCGGGAAATGAGATGACTGCAGAAATGACTGAAAAGAACAGGCCCGGCAAGGACTGGCCGGCTATTCTCCTTTCCTGGTTTGACCGGAATAAAAGGGACCTTCCCTGGCGGGAAGATAAGCCCAGGAATCCGTACCATGTCTGGATTTCAGAAATCATGCTGCAGCAGACGAGAACGGAAGCGGTGAAGCCCTATTTCAACAGCTGGATGGAACGGTTTCCTACCATCCATGACCTGGCCTGTGCGGACGAGGCGGATGTGCTGCACCAGTGGCAGGGGCTGGGGTACTATACGAGGGCCCGGAACATTTACCGGGCGGCGAAGGAAATGGAAGACCATTACGGCGGGAAGCTTCCGAAGGATAAGGAAGAAATCCTGTCCCTCCCCGGCATTGGCGGCTATACGGCAGGGGCCATCCTGTCCATGGCCTACGGGAAGAAGGAAGGCGCCATTGATGGTAATGTGCTTCGGGTCTATGCCCGGCTGTACTGTGTGGAAGAGGATATTCTGAAGACCGGTGGCCGGAAAATTATTGAATCCCTGGTGAAAGATACCCTGCCGGACCGGGCCGGTGATTTCAATGAGGCCCTCATGGACCTGGGCGCGGAAATCTGTATTCCCAGGAGCCCTCGCTGTGAGTCCTGCCCCCTCCTGTCCCGGTGCCGCGCTTTCTATGAAGGAAAGGAAAAGGAACTGCCGAAAAGGACGCCGAAGAAACCGCAGAAAGAGGAGGAAGCGGCCTGCGCCATTATCGTGAAGGATGGAAAGGTGCTTCTTCACAAACGGCCGTCCAGGGGCATGCTGGCTTCCATGTGGGAATTTCCCATGGCCCTTTCCGGCGGGGCAGAGGAGGCAAAGAAGAAACTGGAAGCCGCTCTTTCCGGAAAAGCGGGAGACTGTCTCTGGCAGTACCGCCATGTCTTTACCCACCGTATCTGGCACATGAAAGCGTACCGGATGGAGGACTGCCGAGTTCCGGAAGGGGAATATGGATGGTTCGCGCCGGATGAATACAGGGAAATTCCCCTGGCCGGACCTCACGCCAGACTGGCGGCTTTCGTAGAACAGATGATAAGGTAGCAGGGAATGGTGGCTGGGCACTCTCAGCACGGCCGCAGGCCGAATTCCATGTTTTCTTCTTGAGTCCAGGCGAAAGCCTTATCCCTGACGAAGTCACTGCCCCGTTCGAAGGCTGGAGCCTTAGCTGGAGGCCGCAGCTGCAGCCCTGGCCGAAGGCCACTTTTAAAGAAAGGAGCGCCTATGTTTGAGCGGATGATACTGACCCTGTTCTCCATTCTGGGACTTTTGAATGGAGTCTTTTTTTCTATCATCTATCGAAAAAGTAAGTTCTATATATACATTGTCCTGAGCCTCCTCATCAGCCTTTCGGCTGCCGGATTCTTTCTCTGGTATGCCCGGGGCTATGACAGCCTCGGCAGCTGGTCCCTGTGGCTGGGATACCTCATGTGTGGTATCATGGTGGCGGAAATCATAGCAGCAGCGCCCCTTTTTGCCTGCACCATGCTGTCTTTCTTCCGAAAGATCCGCAGCATTGCCCGGATAGGGGCCGTCCTTTTTATGGCCATGGCCCTTGGCATCGGCGTGTACGGCGCCATCGACGGGAACTGCAGTGAAGAAGTGGCCCATGTGGATGTGTACGTAGAGGGACTGCCGGAAGCCTTTGACGGGTACAAGGCAGCCCAGATGACCGATACCCATATTGGCCCCTATTTCCGGTACACCGACCTTCCCGGAGAAATCAGGAAAGCCCGGCTGGAGGGAGCCCAGGTCCTCTTCTTTACGGGAGATCTGATTGATGACATCCGCCACATGCCGGAAGCAGCCCAGACACTCTCCACGTTTTACGGCGTCTTCCCGGATGGTATTTTCTACGTCTGGGGAAACCATGAATACTACCGGGGGAAAGACTACATCGAAGAAGAACTGGAAAAAACGCCGGTGCAGATTCTTGCCAACGAACACCGGGCCATTACAAGAAACGGGGAAACCCTGTACGTGGCGGGGGTGGACTATCCCTGGGCCCGGGGAGAGGCTATGAAAGAAGAAATGGACGAAATGACCGATGAAGCTTTCGAAGGCATCCCCGCCGGGGCGCCGGTGATCCTTCTGGCCCATCACTCCGATTTTCTGGATGAAGGATTCAAGAAAGGCGCCATCCTCACCCTCACCGGCCATACCCATGGCACCCAGTTTGGCCTTTTCGGAAAGCCCCTGTGGACCCCATTCACCTACACCCGGGGCGCCTACAGCGACGGCACCCACCTGGGCTACGTTTCCCGGGGTGACGCCAGCTGGTTCCCCTTCCGCTTCAGTTGCGAGAGGGAGCTGGTGATTTTCACGTTCCACAGAAAGTAAGCGTGTGTCATGGTGAGCGTCTCAAAGGGGTAAATGGTTCGTAAAGGTTAGGGCTTTCACATCGCTGCGCTGGTGAAAGCGGGTTGTGGGTTAACGTCGCTGCGCTCGTTAACCGGGTGGGGCGCTCCGTTTAAAAGGTAGGAAAGCCTTATATAACGCCCGCTGGTGACGGCTGATGTATGGAATGGCGGCGAAACCGCGGATTCACCTTATCACCCCGGCGCGAAGCACCTACCACCCGGTGAACGAGCATGGCGATGTTCACCTGCCACCTTTAGCCCTTTTCATCCGCTTGGGATACATCTGTGGGAAACCAATAAAAAAACACGGATACGAATATCCGTGTCTATACCGGCACCTCCTGTCAGCTCTTGGAAGAGGACAGGGTGGTGTCGATTTTATTTTCCGGCTTTTGGGAAATCTGGACGATGTCACTCCGGATCTGTTCCATTTCATCGTTGTTGTCTGACGTCAGGACCTTCAGGGTGACCGCAGACTTGTCCGCATTGGTCAGGGGAAGTTCGATGGTCTTGGACATGGTGTTATAGGAAAAGGCCACATCCTTGCCGCCTTTCTTCGGAGTAACCACCAGACGGCCGCCATCCACCACGCCGGTACCGGAGAGGGAGCCATCCACTTCTTTGCTGCCCTGCTGCACTTTGTGCTCTACGGTTATTGTCTTATCGTCGTTCCGGGTGAAGGTCACGGTTTCCAGGTTCCGGATATGATCGCCGGACCAGTTCACTCCGGCGTCCTGCACGCCCCACCAGGTGCCCTGCCAGGGACCACCGCTGATGAAGTGGACGTAGGCGAAGAAGCCGCCTCCAATCAGCAGGATGGCAATCACGATGGCTGCCAGGTATTTTTTCATTCTTCCACATCCTTCAGAGAAAAAAGCGTAAATATACTTTATAATATCAAAAATCGGCGATGAAAAAAAGGGAGAAGTTGAGATAGCGGGGACTGTATTTGCAGGGGATGGGTTAAGGAAGCACTGATTAAATCGTTGTCCGATTTCATTCTTGGATTTTTATGCAATGCGAGGAATAATTCGACGCGAATAGCGAGCTATTTAAGGCAGCAGTCCTGCATAGGACTGCTGAGCC
>NZ_UQKJ01000049.1 GCF_900541605.1 uncultured Dialister sp.
AGCTAGAAGCCCCCGCACGAATGACTCTATCCGTAAGCATCGCCCTAACAGCTCGCAATACTGAAATTGGCAGTGCGGCCATTTTCCTGCAATAAAAAGGACTGTGATTGCTCACAGTCCTTTTTGTCATACCCCTAAGGAACGATTATTTCTTTTCTGCCTTCGCAGCCAGTTCCATGTCGTAGGATTTCTGGATGCGGACGTAGTTTTCCCTGCGCTGGCGGGCATCTCTTTCGGTCTTTTCGAAGAGCTCTTCTGCCTTGTCGGGGAAGAGTTTTGCCAGGGAAGCGAAGCGGACTTCGCCCATGAGGTATTCACGGAAGTTGCCCTTTGGTTCCCGGCTGTCCAGATGGAAGGGGTTCTTACCCTGTTCCAGGAGCTGGGGGTTGTAGCGCCAGTTGCACCAGTAGCCGCATTCGACGGCTCTCTTTTCTTCTTCCGAAGATTTGCCCATGCCTGCTTTCAGGCCATGGTTGATGCAGGGGGCGTAGGCGATGATGAGGGACGGTCCCGGATAGGCTTCGGCTTCGCTGATGGCTTTGAAGGTCTGGTTCATATCAGCACCCAAAGCGATCTGGGCTACGTAAATATATCCGTAAGTGACGGCAATCATGCCGAGGTCCTTCTTCTTTGTCTTCTTGCCGGAAGCTGCGAACTTGGCAATAGCAGCGGCCGGTGTAGATTTACTGGACTGTCCGCCGGTATTGGAGTACACTTCGGTATCCAGGACGAGGACGTTCACGTCTTCGCCGGAAGCGAGGACCTGGTCCAGGCCGCCGAAGCCGATATCGTAGGCCCAGCCGTCGCCGCCGAAGATCCACTGGGATTTCTTCACGAAGTGGTCTTTCAGGTCCAGCAGTTCTTTGTATTCCGGATGGGCAGCCACTTCTGCAGTGAGAGCAGCTTCGAGCTTATCAGCCCGGTCTCTGGTGCCGCTGCCCACATCTTTCTTGTCCAGCCATTCTTCGATGGCACTCTTCACGGTGTCATCGGCAGAGGGGAGGGCTGCTTTCAGTTTGCCGGTCAGGCGGTCCCGGAGTTTTCCTTCGCCCAGGTGCATGCCGAGGCCGTATTCTGCGTTATCTTCAAAGAGGGAGTTTGCCCATGCCGGTCCTTCACCCTTCGCATTCTTTGTGTAAGGCATGGAAGGGGAGCTGGCTCCGTAAATGGAGGAGCAGCCGGTGGCATTGGCAATCATCATGCGGTCGCCGAAGAGGCGGGTCACCATATTGATGTACGGTGTTTCGCCGCAGCCGGCGCAGGCACCGGAGAACTCGAAGTATGTCGGTTCGAACATGGCGCTTCTGAGGTTGCCCTTGCCCAGCGGGTTCTTCCGAGCCGGCAGGCTCATGGCATAGTCCCAGAGGTTCTGCTTCGGAATCTGGGTTTCCGCCGGTTTCATGACGAGAGCCTTCTTCGGAGCAGGGCAGGTGTTGGCGCAGATACCGCAGCCGTAGCAGTCTTCGGGGTCGATGATGATGCGGAATTTCAGTCCCTTCACGGGGCCCCGGAATTCCTTCACAATGAATCCTTCCGGTGCTTTTTCCGCTTCTTCTTCCGTTACAAGGACAGGGCGGATGGTGGCATGGGGGCATACCACGGAGCACTGGTTACATTCGATACAGTTTTCAGGAATCCATTCAGGAATATTGATGGCAGCGGCTGGCCGTTCGCACTTGGAGGTGCCGGAGGGGAATGTACCGTCTTCCAGGCCCTTCCAGGTGGATACAGGGAGATCGTCCCCTTCCTGCCGGTTCATGACATCGCAGACATTCTTTACGAAATCAGGACGGGCTACCCGGGCAATGGAACCGCCGGTGGTGGCATGTTCCCAGGATGCCGGGATTTCCACTTCTTCGATACCGGTCATACCGGCATCCACAGCGGCGTTGTTCATGTCTACCACGTTCTGGCCCTTGCGGCCGTAGGATTTTTCATTGGATTCCTTCAGATACTTCACCGCATCTTCGTCGGAAATGATGTGGGTGAGGTGGAAGAAAGCGGACTGCATGATCATGTTGATACGGCCGCCGAGGCCGATCTTCTTGGCAATTTCGAAGGCATCGATGATGTAGAACTTCGCATGGAGGGCAGCGAGTTTCCGTTTCATGGAAGCCGGCAGTACCCGGTCCAGGTCTTCCTTTCTCCAGGGGGAGTTCAGGAGGAAAATGCCGCCGGGTTTGAAGCCCCGGAGGAGATCGTACTTATAAATGTAGGATGGACGGTGGCAGGCAATATAGTCAGCCTTCCGGATGAGGTAAGGTTTCCGGATGGGGTCTTCGCCGAAGCGGAGATGGGAAATGGTGACACCGCCGGATTTCTTGGAGTCATAGGCGAAATAGCCCTGGGCGTAAAGGTTCGTGTGGTCGCCGATGATCTTGATGGCGCTCTTGTTAGCACCTACGGTGCCATCGGAACCAAAGCCCCAGAACTTGCAGGATACCAGTTTGGCCGGCATTTCCGGAACCGGTACCGGTGCGAGGGACAGGCCGGTCACATCATCGTTGATGGACAGGGTGAAGTTGTGCCGCGGATTTTCGTCCTTCAGGTGTTCATAGACCGCCATGATATCTTCCGGAATGACATCCTTGGAGCCCAGACCGTAACGTCCGCCGCAGACTTTGATGGAGCGGCCGGAAGAAGCGACGGCAGATACCACATCCAGATACAGCGGTTCGCCGATGGCGCCGGGTTCACGGGTACGGTCGAGGACTGCAATCTTCTTTACGGTGGAGGGGATCTGTTCCAGGAAGTGTTTCACGGAGAATGGACGGTAGAGATGGACGTTCAGGACACCCACCTTTTCGCCATGGGCATTGAGAGCGTCGGTGACGTCCTTGCAGATGTCTGTGACGGATCCGATGGCGATAACGATGCGGTCAGCGTCCGGTGTGCCGTAGTAGTCAAAGAGGTGATAGCTGCGGCCGGTGATTTTAGAAATCTTATCCATGTAATCCTGGACAATATCAGGCAGGGCATTGTAGAAGGGGTTTGCCGCTTCGCAGTGCTGGAAGTAGACATCCGGGTTTTCTGCAGTGCCGCGGATGACCGGATGGTCCGGATTCAGGGCGCGGGCACGGAATTCTGCGAGGGCTTTCTGATCAATCAGGGGAGCCAGTTCATCGTAGTCAAGAACTTCGACTTTTTGGATTTCATGGCTCGTGCGAAATCCGTCGAAGAAGTTGATGAAGGGAACCCGGCCCTTGATGGCAGCGAGGTGGGCAATGCCGGCGAGGTCCATGATTTCCTGGACATTCGCTTCTGCCAGCATGGCACAGCCGGTAGCCCGGGCGCTCATGACATCCTGGTGGTCACCGAAAATGGACAGGGCGTGGTTGGCAAGGGCGCGGGCGGCGATGTGGAATACGCCCGGCAGCAGTTCGCCGGCTACTTTGTACATGTTCGGAATCATGAGAAGCATCCCCTGGGATGCCGTGTAGGTGGTGGTGAGTGCCCCACCCTGGAGAGAACCGTGGAAAGCACCGGCAGCGCCGCCTTCAGCCTGCATTTCTACCACGTGCACCGTATCACCGAAAAGGTTTTTCTTGCCGTGGGCAGCCCATTCATCCACCGATTCCGCCATGGGGGAGGAAGGGGTAATGGGGTAAATTGCAGCTACTTCTGTAAAGGCGTAGGAAATATAGGCGGCAGCTGTATTGCCGTCCATTGTTTTTACTTTTCTCACAGAATCAACACTCCTTTGTAAAAAATGTAATGCCATCCATCCCATGAATCGGAAAAAGGAATCAGGGCACACAGAAACCCTGAAAGTTCACCTTTCCACCTTCGAAGGAAGGAATGGAAGAAAATCCTTCTGAAAAATAGGAAAAAGCGGAAACTACCCGCTTTCTCGCTCCTTTTCATGAACCTTCCCTTGCAAGATAGCCGGAAATTATGTACAATAGTTCTATGATAAATATGCATAGATGGCCAAACTTTCTTCTATATAAATCATGAAGAGTTGACTTCCGGGCTTCGTCCTGCCAGGCATGTCTTCATTATAGAATAAAGAGGACCTTTGCACAAGGATTCACGGCAGAAACCGCAGATTTACCGCACTTCTGCCTGTTTATATCCGGAGAGGACAGGAGGAACGCCCTATGGATTACCGTCATCTTAAATACTTCATGGAAGTGGCCCAGCAGAAGAGCTTCAGCAAAGCAGCTCGAAACCTTCACATTTCCCAGTCTGCCATCAGCCGCATGATTAAGTCCCTGGAGGAAGAACTGGGTGTCACCCTTTTCATTCGCAATGCAAAGACCGTAGAAATCACGGCGCCGGGCACCATTTTCTACAACTATGCAAAGCGGTGCCTCTTCGTCTTCGAACACCTGAAATCGGACTTTGAAAATGAATTCAAGCTGAAGCAGGATACTATCGAAATCGGCCTTCCTCCCATTACCGATGCCCATGTCTTTGCCAAGCTTCTGGGTGAGTTCAAGAGGACCTATCCCCAGATTGCCATCAAACTCTATGAACACGGTTCCAAAGTCATCGAATCTTCCGTGCAGGAAGGTATCATTGATGTAGGTATTATCTGCACCATTCCGAATAAGGATTTCGAATCGTTCTTCCTGTCGGAGGATGAAATGTGCGTGGTCATGCCGAAGGGCTATCCTTTGGAAGAAAACAAGGAAGTACCCATGAAGCTCCTGGCGGATTATCCATTGGTGCTGTACCGGGATGATTTCAACCTGCACGATGACATCCTTACAAACTGCAAGAAAATCGGCTTTTCACCGAGGGTGGTCTTTGAGACCAGCCAGCGGGAACTTATGCTGCAGACCGTAGCCAGCGGGCTCGGTGTGGCTATCCTGCCGTCCCGCCTGTGTCCGAGAAACAGCGAGACCAGCAGGGTGGTGACCCGGGTTATGACGGAACCCCGGATGACTCACCATCTTTACGCCATCTGGAAGAAGGGCCGCTTCCTCTCCCGGGCTGCACGGCTGTGGATCGAATTCACGAAGGACCACCTGGCACTCCTGAATGAAAATAAAAAACTCGATGACGAAATGAAGTTATAATGATTTCCCTGAATCACTGGAAAGAGAAAGCGGACTGGCATCGGGACAAGCACTTTTACCTGGCTCTGGCTGTCCTGGCAGCGGTGGTGGTATACCAGCAGTTCCTGATTACGGACCTCCAGGAACGGATGATGAATATCGAGTCATCGTCCTACGATGACCAGCTCAATGACATCCGCTGGGAAGCAGAAACAGCCCTTTCCCAGAATACGGAAGAACAGAAGGATATCCTGCAGCTCCAGAAGCACAGTGCGGACCACAGCTGGCGGCTCATGGAAATGGAATGGGATACCTATGGCAAATAAGAAGCTCCGGACTCCGGTCCGGGGCTTTTGCATTGAAGATTTGCATGCTGGTGGGGAGAGCCACTCCCGTGGAGCTTCCAGCCGTTAGCCAGGGAAGCGCTGATTAATTCGCAGAGTCAGATTTCATAAGGATTTTTATGCACTGCTTCGTCATAGCTCTTCTTAAATAGCTCGCTATTCGCGTCGAGCTATTCCTCGCAGTGCATAAAAATCCAAGAATGAAATCTGACAACGATTTAATCAGTGCTTCCCTATCAGGAAAACTGATTCGCCTGCGGCGCTCCTCTGGCAGTTGGAAGCCCCCGTGAGAGTGCCTCTATCCGAAAGCATGACAACCACCCAATCAGCTCCATTCTGTGGTAAAATAAAACACATATGGAGGTCATCTATTATGTATATATATAAGCGAAGAGTCAAATTCTATGAGACCGATGGCATGCAGGTGGTGCACCATGCCAATTACCTCCGCTACTTCGAGGAGGCCCGGGTGGAGTATCTCCGGGAAGGGGGCGTGGACCTCACGGAGCTCATGGAAAAGGGGATCGTATTTCCTATCGTGGAAGTGAACGTGAAGTACCACCAGAGCGCCCATTACGATGAGGTGCTGCTCATTAAGACCTGCCTGCGCCGGGTGGACCGGGCGCGGCTGGATTTCGACTACGAAGTGGTTTCGGAGAAGACGGGAGCCCTTCTCACCACCGGCCATACGGTAAATACCTATACTGATATGAAGACTGGCCGTATTGTGCGGCTCCCAAAGGAAAAGCTGACCAGGCTCATTGATATTTCCAAAGGGGATAGAGAGTAATGGACAACAGACCGATTGGCGTCATGGATTCCGGCGTAGGAGGCCTCACGGTGGCGAAGGTGCTCCATGAAAGGTACCCGGATGAGGGTATCGTATTTCTGGGAGATAGCAAACGGAATCCCTACGGTGAACGGAGCCGGGAAGAAATCGGACGGTTCGCCGGAGAAATCAAGGAGTTCCTCCTTTCAAAAAATGTAAAAATGATCATCATCGCCTGCAATACCATTTCCTTCAATGTGCCTCCTTCCTTTACAGAGGGACCGGTGCCGGTGGTGAAGATGAGCCTGGATATCGACCTTCCAGGGGAGACGAAAAAGCTTGGCATCTTTGCTACCCCTGCTTCCATCCGTACCCATGCCCATAAAAATTATCTGGAAAAGAAATTCCCCCATGTGGAGCTGGTAGAGGTTCCCTGCGACGGAGTGGCGGCAGCCATTGAGCAGGGAAAAGAGGAAAATTTCATTTCTTCCCTTGTACTCGAGGCCGCAAAGGAGTATCATGCATTAGGTATAGATGCCGGTTACTGGGCCTGCACCCATTATCCCCTGGCACCGGAAGCATTCCGGAAAGCCCTGCCGGGAGTCCCATTCATTGACCCTGCCCTTCCAACGGTGGAGAAGGGGATGGACATCCTGAAGGCCTCCGATGCCCTGGCCGGGGAAAAGGGGACAAGCCATTTCTGTTTCACCGATGAGCTGACCCATGCAGCGCCTCTGGTGCAGCGGCTTTTCGGGCTGGTAACCGTAGAAAAAACAAATCTTTTAGGAGTGTGAGCGAAGAATGTTGTTGTTAGTGCTGAAAATTGTGGCAGTCATTGTCCTTCTTATCTGCCTCGGCTTTATTGCCTACTGGGCAGTGGCTGTAATTAAAGGGGACTGTGTGCTCCGGATGCTGAAATCCAAGAGGACCCCGCTGAAGGTGGAGTCCATGGGTATGCGCCATGTGACCCTGTCTTTTACCATCCCCATCAAAAATGTGGGCAAACAGCTGGGTACCATTATGGATGCCTTTGTCCGCATTTACATTCCCTTTGAACAGTACGATAAAGCCCGGGTTACCGGCCACCTGACGGATTTTGATACCCCCAGGGACGATGATTACTGGCAGGCCTTCATCCTTGACCCCGGTAAGGAAAAGAAATTCCTCATTACCCTGGACATTGAAGGAAAGGGCGAAAGCATTCTCCGGGACCTGGAAACATTCCCGGAATTCGGCATGGATATCATTTACCAGGTCGTAGCCAGAAGTGACTACTACTATGCAAAGACAAGAATCGTAATTACCCGGGAAGAGCTGCAGAATGCTCTCTATGAATACACAACGGAGGTGAGAAAATAATGGCAGAACTTGAACTCGTACCGATTCATACCAGAATTCTCACTCACCACGACAATATCGTGGAAGCCATTAAGGAATATGCCGGCGACCAGATTACGGACCACGACATCGTGTGCTCCGCAGAATCGGTGGTAGCCATCACCCAGAACCGCTACGTGCGGCCGGAAGAACTGAATGTATGCTGGCAGGCAAGACTCATGAACCGTTTCGTACCATCCGCCGGTTCCATGGCAAGCATTTACGGCATGCAGGCCGCCATGGACGAAGAGGGCAAGTGGAATATGCTCTTCTCCTTCATCCTCGGTGCTGTTGCTAAAATTTTCGGCAAGAACGGCGTTTTCTATGCCCGCTGCCGCCAGGCATCCCTTATCGATGATGTCACCGGTACCATGCCGCCCTTCGATAAGTGCCTTGTGTACGGGCCGGCAGATACGGATAACGTATGCGAAAAGATTAAAGCAGCCACCGGTGCCTACGGCGCCGTCATCGCTGACGTGAATGACCTGAAGCGGGCTGCGGTCCTCGGCAAGAGTAAAGGACTGGACCCGAAGCAGATTGCGAAGATCCTTATCGATAACCCCTTCGGCAACGATAACCAGAAGACCCCAATCGTCATCATCAAGAATTTCACTGACGCCATGGGTAAATAAGACAATAAAAAAACTCCCCGGATTTTTCCGGGGAGTTTTTTTATTTTGGGAGATGGCGAATTTGGATGGAATCATTGGGGGCGGGGCTTTTAGCAATTAGGAAAGCCGGTTCGCCTGCGGCGAAGACGCAGAACATCAACTCTCAAATCTCAAATCTCAAATCTCAATTCTTAATTCTTAATTCTTAATTCTTAATTCTTAATCTCAATATCCCTTCTTCTTATCGATTTCGTTCAGCAGCTTTTCACCGTGGCTGAAGGCGATGAAATTGGTTTCCAGAAGATAGGTCAGCTTATTCCAGAAATCCGGCACCATGGAGGCGATATGGGGGGTCATGATGACGTTCTTCATGTCCCAGAAAGGATGGTCCGGCGGCAGGGGTTCCCTGGAGAACACATCCATGCAGGCGCCGGCGATGGTTTTACTCTGCAGGGCATCGATGAGAGCCGGTTCATCTACCACAGAGGCCCGGGCAATATTGATGAAAAGGGCGGAAGGTTTCATGGCCTTGAATTTTTTCGCATCGAAGAAGTTTTCCGTTTCCGGTGTGGATGGAAGGGCAGCAATGATGATATCCGCCTTCGGCAGGACATCCATGATTTCTTCCTGGGTATACACATGGTCCGCAAAGAGTTCCTTGGACAGGTGTTTCTTCACAGCCAGGATATGGGTCTCGAAGACTTTGGCCCTCTGGGCGATGGCGCGGCCGATGCCGCCGAATCCTACGATGAGGATGGTCTTGCCGAAGAGGGACTCTCCGTGGGGACGCACCCATTCATGGGCAGACTGGCTGCGGACGGCATCGGGAATGCGGCGGAACCAGGCCAGGAGCAGGGCCATGGTGTGTTCCGACACGGCCCGGTCATGGACGCCGTGGGAGTTGGTGAGGATAATGGGGCGGTTCATCATGCTGGGGGTCAGCAGTTTTTCTACGCCATCTGACAGAGAATGGACCCACCGCACATCAGGGGCTGCCTGCAGCAGGGGCTCCACGTTCTGGAAACCCCAGAGGGCGATGGCATCGGCATCGGCCACATGGGGCAGCGCTTCCTTCGGTGACTTATAGGCTTCCACGATGGATCCCGGCACCGCTTCCTGAAGAGCCTTGATTTTTTCATCGGACAGTTTGTTTACAACGACCAGTTTCATTACAATCATCCTCTCTTCCTCAGTGATTTCAATTTTCTCTATTATATCATGATGGAAAGGAAGAGGCATATGGCGGAGGCTATCCATGGGATGGCAGGGGGTATGATATAATATAGAAAATAAATTCGCCATTCATTCCATGAAATGAGGAAAGATTATGACACGCAGGAAAAATACAAAGTCCCGGACCCTTCGGAGAAGGGGAGGCCACCCTTTTATGGTGCTTTTCTTCTTCCTGGCTCTCATTATGGGGGCTGCCTATATGACAGACCGCATGACGAACGCCCCGGACTCTCAGGTGGCCCAGAATGTGACTACCATCGGCCACCTTTTCAACGATAAGGAAATGCAGGGCCTTGTGCCGAAGGAAGACCAGGGCACCCCGGAAAGCGTAAAGGAAAAAATCAAAGCCGCCATGGATAAGGTGGTCACGGTGAATGTAAAGGCGGACGATGAGGTACCCGCCGCTTCTTCCAGTACCGCAAAGGCAGCAGGCAAGACAGACACCGGGACAGCCCCGGCAAAAGAGAAAACCGCTTCCTTCAGCCTGCCTGCCATCGTTTCCAAAATCACAGGGAAAAGTGAGTCCTCTCCTGCTGATAAAGCAGAAACCGGCAGCGAAACAAAGACTGTGGTGGCATCCCGGTCTGGCGGCGCTGCTCCTGCAGGAAAGGAGACCGCTTCCAGGGCTTCCCAGGCATCCGCGTCCAATGGCAGTTCCAAAGTCATTTCTTCTAAAGACAGTAAAGAGGCCGCTTCTGCTTCCGCTGGCTCCTCTGCCAAAGGGAGCAGCACCGGTTCATCTGCTGTTTCCAGGGGCTCTAAAGGAAATGGAACTCCGGTGGCAGTGAAAGCAGCGGCCCCGGCAGCAGCACCAAAGCCGAATACCCCATCCACCGTGAAAGGCTGGCTGGCCGTTGTCATCGACGATGCAGGCCGGGACCTGGCATCCCAGCATGTCTATGAATCCATGGGCATACCGCTCACACTGGCTGTCATGCCGAACCAGGTCCACACAAGGGACGCTGCCCTGTCCTGGCATGCCCATGGGCTGCCGGTGATCCTGCACCAGCCTATGGAGTCCGTGTCCGGTATCGGCATGGAACAGAAGGTTATTCTTACTTCCATGTCCGATGAAGCTATCCGATCCATGCTGAAGGATTCCCTGTCCCAGGTGCCGGAAGCCGTGGGAATCAATAACCACCAGGGCTCTAAAGCCACCATTGACAGACGCACCATGGATGTGGTGATGAACGAACTTCACCACCGTCATCTCTTCTTCTTCGACAGCCGTACGAATTCTACCACCGCCGCCGATGGGGCAGCGGCTGCCTATGGCGTACCCTATGTGAGAAATGATCTCTTCGTGGATAATGAAGCCGATGTGGCCGCCATTTCCGCCATGATCCGGGAAGCGGCAAACAGAGCTGAGAAATACGGTACCTATGTCATCATAGGCCACTGCCGCCCGAAGACGGCAGAAGCATTCCGCCAGATGGTACCGAAGCTGAAGGCGGAAGGTATCCAGTTTGTGTACGTATCATCCCTGGCAAAATGAGTCAGGGGCTCGTTTATCGAGCTGTTGGGCGGCGCTGATGGATAGAGTCATTCGTGCGGGGCTTCTAGCTGTTAGCTCCTGGCTGCTAGGAAGGCTCGACAGCCTACGGCACGAATGACTGGCGGAAACAACAGATGGAAAGCGCCGCAGGCGGATCAGCTTTCCTAGCAGCTAGCAGCCAGAAGCTAGAAGCTCCATGCGAATGACGCTACCCGTAAGCATGCAAATCTGCCGCGAAGCGGCTGGACAGCTCAAGGCCCAAGGCTCAAAGCTCAAGGCTATGACTCCAACCGTCAGTATGCCAAACGGTAAATTTCCAACAACTCGACAAACCGCAATTGGCATTATCTCATACATTCCCAAAGGAGCAGTATATGATTAAGACAGTCCTTATATCCGGCGGCACCTCCGGCATTGGCCTGGCTGCTGCGAAAATCCTGGCCCGGGAGGGAGTCCGTCCCATCCTGTTTGGCCGGAATGAAGAGCGGGGAAAGAAAGCAGCGGAATCGGTACCCGGAAGTGTCTACGTGCCCGGCGATACCACGTCAGCAGATGACTGCGAAAAAGCAGTGAAGGCGGCTGCTGAACTGGGAAAGCTGCAGGGGCTCGTCCTGTCTGCCGGCATTTACGAAGAAAAACTGCTGGAAAATACGACGGATGAGGAAATCGCCCATTTCTTCGATGTCAATGTGTTCGGCGCCATGAAACTGGCCAGGGCGGCCATTCCCTTTATGAGAGGAACGAAAGGAAGCATTGTGGCCGTATCCTCCGATGCAGGGCTCCAGGGAAATGTACAGTGCAGCCTCTACGGGGCCACGAAGGGGGCCCTCATTTCCTTCATCCGGTCCCTGGCCCTGGAACTGGCGGTAGAAGATATCCGGGCCAACGTGGTGTGCCCGGGGGATGTGGATACGCCGCTTCTGGAAAAGCAGATCCACGACTACGGCGGAAGCCGGAAAGAAATGGGAGAATGGTATCCCCTCATGCGCATCGCAAAACCGGAGGAAGTGGGGGAGGTCATCGCGTTTCTCCTGTCCGAGAAGGCATCCTTCATCACCGGCGCCGCCATTCCGGTGGACGGAGGCCTCACGGACTGGTAATAATGACAGAATCATGGAAAATATGGTGAATTTGATTCATTTTCGGTATAATAGAAATATATAATTGACTTATGGTTGAAAGCCCCGCCAGACCGGGCAAGGAGGTTTCTATGAGCGAAGATAAAGAAATGAAAACAACACCGGCAGTTCGTCCGGAGTCGGCTCCGGAAGTCAAGGTAGAGGCAAAACCGCCGGTGGAAAAGGCGGAAACCATGCCGCCGGCGGAAAAAGAGGAACCGAAGGTACCGGCTGAAAAACAGGAAGCCGGTCTTCCCATGGAAAAAGAAGAACCAAAGGTTCCTGCGGAAAAGGCAGAACCCGATCTTCCGGCCGAAAAAGCAGAAGCCGGACTTCCGGCGGAGAAGCCGGAGGACCATGAAGAGGGTTCTCTGGATACGCCGGAGGCGGACCTGGAGATCAATATCATCGATGACAGGGATAAGGAAGCGGAAAGTCTGATTCGCTGGGCTTCCGCCCGGGCCGGAGTCATCGTGGCAGCGCCGCTCCTCGGCACCGCTGCCCTCGTGGCCAATGAAGTCTACATGATTTCCAAAATCGGCTCCGTCTACGGCGTAGAGCTGAACCAGAAGGCAGTGCTCTCTTTCATCGGTTCCCTTGGCGCTACGGTGGTAGGTTCCACCCTGGCCACCCTCATTCCCCTGACATTCATGCAGATTCCCATCGGCGTATCCGTGACCTACGGTATCGGCAAAGCGGCCCAGAAGTGGATCAAGGATGGTATGCCGGACGATACGAAACCGTACCGCGCTGTCTTTGAAGAAGAAAAGGCAGAAGGAGAAAAGGAAGAAAAGGAACTGGAAGAAAACCCGAAGAAAGATGAACCCCTGGGCGATGAAAAGAAGGATTTCACCAAAGAGCTGAAGAAGAGCTGGGACGACGTGTATCCGGAAAAGGCCCACGAAGCGGTGGACCATCTGGCCCAGCAGCTGACGGAATCCGCCGGTATCCTCGGCAGCAAACTGGTGGAAGCCCTGAAAAAAGCAGGGGTCACCGATGAGCAGATCGACAAGGCGAAATACACGGCCCTCGGTGCATCCGAAGTGGCCCAGGAAACAGCGGAAAAGACAGCTCGGGACCTGCAGGCCATTGCCCGCATCAAATCCCGGGAATTCCGGAAGGATGCTTCCAAAAAGGCGGACGAACTGAGAAACCAGGCCAAGGTACAGATGGATGAGCTCCAGAAGAAGTCGGAAGAAATGAAACGGCAGTCTGAAGTACAGTCCCAGCAGATGAAACTGAAATCGGAAAAACTGAAAGCCCAGGCCCGGGTCCAGATGCAGGAAGCAAAAATCCAGGCGGCCAAGCTGCAGGTCCAGGCCCGGCAGCAGGCGGAAACAGCCCAGGCAAAGGCCCAGGAGCTGTCGAATACCATGAAAGAAACCACAACCCGCTATAAGGAAGCTGCTGTGGAAGCGGCTGGCCAGGCAAAGGTGACTATCCAGACCACGGCAGAAGAATACCGGGCGAAAATCGAAGAGCGGGCGGCCCAGAAAAGAGCAGAAGCAGAAAAGGCCGGGAAAGAAGGAAAAACCGATGGAAATCCTGAAAAAGCTGAAGAAGCTCCTTCTCCCGCTGACGACAAAACTAAAAGCGAATAAAAAAGAAAAAGCACCAGACCTGTCGGATCTGGATAAAGAACAGCAGGGACCGGTGGTTAGAAGGAGAATCTCCCCCTGGGGGCGGCGCCGTATCCATCATCGGCGTTCCAATCATCCCTGGGTGAAGGGAAGATAAAGAAACCGCCCGCAAGGTCACAGGCCTTGCGGGCGGTTTTTTATGTTGATGGATAGAGTCATTCGTGCGGGGGCTTCTAGCTGCTAGCTCCTGGCTTCTAGGAAAGCTGGCCAGCCTACGGCACGAATAACTGACGGAAATATCAGGAAAAAACGCCGCAGGCTGATCAGTTTTTCTGGAAACTTCCGCTCCCAATGACGTGCCCCATCAGCATACCAGAATCCAGCCATGCAAAAAAGCCGGCATATGCCGGCCGAAAATGCAGATAAATCAGATATCTCTGTTTACTCTATGAGAACGAAGGCAACGAGTGCAGACATTCATTCTCTTGACCTGTCCGTCTACTAATACGCGAACTCTCTGGATGTTCGGCTTCCAGGTTCTCTTTGTTTTCAGATGGGAATGGGATACGTTGAATCCCGTAGCGGTTTTCTTGCCGCAGATTTCACAATAATTAGCCATGTGCTACACCTCCTTGCACTTCCGCAATTGCAACATTCATAATATATCACAATTGCTTTTTTTAAGCAAGTATTTTGCGCCATGGAATTTCATGAATTATGGAATTATAATGAAAATAGAGAATTGTGGTTTGTAGAGCTACAATGTTCGGCGCTTACGGGTAGAGTCATTCGCATGGAGCTTCTAGCTTCTAGCTTCTAGCTTCTAGCTTCTAGCTTCTAGCTTCTGGCTGCTAGCTTCTAGGAAAACTGATTCGCCTGCGGCGCTTTCCATCTGTTGTTTCCGCC
>NZ_UQKJ01000050.1 GCF_900541605.1 uncultured Dialister sp.
TACGGCACGAATGACTGGCGAGAACGTCGGATGGAAAGCGCCGCAGGCCGATCAGCTTTCCTAACTGCTAATAGCTAGAAGCTAGCAGCCCCGTGCGAGTGACTCTGCACACAAACACGCCAGCCACCAACCCCCACCAGCTCGACAAACTGAAATATCGCAGTCTGGACAAAATGTTCCAAGTTAAAACCGCGGATGGATGTCCATCCGCGGTTTCTGTTTATTTATCCACTTTTCTAATCAGAATACATCCGGTAACGAAAGCGATAATATTCGGCAGCCATACCGCCAGCATGGCCGGCATGACATGGCCCTTTCCCAGAGCTTCCAGGAATGTCATGATGGCATAATAGAGGAAAATGATGACTACTGAAAGGCCAAAGCCGATGGAGGAAGAAGATCTCTGCTTTTGTACCCCCAAAGGAGCCCCTACGATGGCAAACACAAAGCTGGCCATGGGCAGGGAGAAGCGGCGATGCACTTCCATCATAATGGGCGTCGTATCTGCATGGGCTGCCGTATAGGCTTTCTTTGTCAGGAGAAGTTCCCGGATCGTCATCTCATCGTAATTCTTCTTTTCTTTAGGAATATCCTCCGGGGACTGGGCATAAGGAATCTCTTGCCGCTCAAAATGCATCATCCGGTCTACGCCATCCCCGGTGAGATCATAGATGACGCCATCCGTCATGACCCATACACCGTTCTGCCAGATGGCTTTTGGCGCATTTTCTACCCGTGTCACTTCTTCATTCTGGAATTCCTGGACCGTGATGTTTTCCAGTTCCTTTGTTTGCGGATTATACCGCCTTGCGTAGAGGAGATGAAGGATTTTCCCGTTCTGTACATCCCGCACCACCACGTGGTCCGTCACGCCGGGATTGAAGTTCTTCTTGATTTCTGTATTCAGCACATATTCATATTCCCGGTTTGTCCAGGGGACTACGTATTCATTGAACGCCACAGCGCAGAGGCTGATGAGGAGGGACAGTATAAACACCGGTGTCGCCAGCCGCAGGAAGCTCTGGCCCGATGAACGCATGACAATGAGTTCGCTGGAGCCGGAAAGCCTTGAAAAACACATGAGCGCTCCCAAAAGAACTGCCATGGGAAATGTATATACCACGATACGAGGCAGTGCCAGCACGAATATTTTCAGGGCTGACACTGGCGAAGCACCGTACTTAGTCACATAGCTCGCAATTTTAAGTAGTGTGTCGGCACCAAGAAATATGGCCGTGAAAGCAGCAACGCCGAATAAGAAAGGGCCCAGGAATTCTTTTAACGTGTATTTATCAAGAAGTCTCATAAGAATTCCTCTCTCCCTGTTTTGACAAGATTCATAAACTGAAATTTTCTCCTAAATAGAACTTCTTAGCCACCGGATTCACGGCAATTTCATTGGCCCTGCCGGATAGAAGAATTTTTCCCTCTGAAAGAATATAGGCCTTATCTACAATACGAAGAGTCTCTCTTACATTGTGATCCGTAATCAGAATACCGATGCCCCTGGTTTTCAGGTGGAGGACCACGCTCTGGATATCTTCCACCGCCAATGGATCTACGCCGGCAAAAGGTTCGTCCAGGAGGATAAACGAAGGATCCAATGTCAGGGACCGGGCAATTTCCACCCGCCGCCGCTCGCCGCCGGAAAGGGCATCCCCCCTGGTATCCCGCACATGGGTGATATGAAATTCTTCCAGAAGAGCCTCCGCCTTCTGTCTT
The DNA here is from genome assembly GCF_900541605.1 of uncultured Dialister sp. GTDB lineage: Bacteria > Bacillota > Negativicutes > Veillonellales > Dialisteraceae > Dialister. The sequence continues at coordinate 1,723 of NZ_UQKJ01000050.1, forward strand.
CTTGCTTCAGAAGACAGATCCTTCCGTGTTTCCAGAAGGGACATCAGGTTTTCCCATACCGTCATTTTTCGGAAAACGGAAGCTTCCTGGGGAAGGTACCCGATGCCGAACTGGTGCCGTTTATAAATGGGCATCCCCACGAGAGACGTACCATCTACTGTCACATCCCCTTCATCGGGCTGGATAATACCTACGATCATGTAGAAGGTCGTGGTCTTCCCGGCCCCATTTGGGCCAAGGAGACCCACAATGGTTCCCTGCTCCACTTCCACATTCACATGGTCCACTACGGTTCTTGCACCGTAGCGTTTGATGAGATTATGCGTTTCTATCTTCATTTGCTGTCCTTGATTTCTAACGGGCTGCCCGCTTCTTCCAGCCGTCCTGCTATGGGAGTTGCTGCTGTTACCGGTCCCTGGGGAGCCTGGCTCCCGGATCCGGAAGAAGAACTGCCATTGTCAGTACCGGTGCTTCCGGTATTCGTAATCACGATGGTGCTTCGTCCGGTGGTTTCCACGACTTTATCTTCATCCCGAAGTACCAGTTCCGGACCGTTAAAGGAGTTGCCGTTCTGGGTTACCCAGGCATTTCCGGTGAGCACCAGTTTCCCATCGGTACCATTAGCTCCGGTCCTCGTATAGACGGCCTGATCACCATAGCCTACGGCATTATGAAGGCTGCTGGAAAGATTTACACCACCGGTAGCTACCACTTTGACCTGTTTCATATTGCCTTCGATATGAGGTGCCTGCAGAATACCATCCGGCGATTCCAGATATCCATTCCCCTCAATCTTACCGAATCCGGTATCCGGATTGTACATGACGTCATCGCCCTTCAGTGTCCGCTTTTCAAGACCATCATGAAAATTGACACTGCCTATACCTCGAGCAGTCTTATCCTGGTAAAGATACATTTTATCCGCATAGAGGGTGGTCTGGTCTTTTACATAGTTTACGCCGCCTTCCAGAAAAGCGCTCCGGTCTTCGAAATGGTATTCTCCATTGGATCCGGTAATCGTGGCCCCCTGATTGGCATGAATCACCACATCGCCCTTGGCGGTGACAACCTTTGTATTTCCATCATAGGTCAGTACATCCGCTGTAATGTCATCGGCCATTGCCATGCCCTGTACGCCAAGAGCGATGGCCAGGGCCGCCAGTGCTGTATAAAAAGTTTTCACTGTGCATCCTCCTTGTCTGTCAGCTTCGCATGACCTTTAGCCGTAATTTTCTTCAATACCCGGTCTGCATCAAATGTATCCGCTGTCAAAACTTTGCCATCTTTTTTCACCACAAATGCTTTATCTGTGGAGAGGATTTCCTTATTACCATCATAAGTCAGGTTTTCTGCATAGAGTTCTTCCCCATCTTTGGAATTGCCCTGTACATTCCCTTCAATATAAACCGTTTTAGTCTTCCGGTCAATGCGGCCTTTATCGGCAGTCAGGTGGAGGTCATCCCCATCTTTCATGAAATCCCCCTCTACCCCTTCCATATCTACATGGTTCTGGTCTTTACTGATGGTTACATGTTTTGCCTTAAACCGCCATGTAATCTTTCCGTCTTTGGTTTCTTTCATATCAATATTATTGAATTCCATGGAAGACGAGGAAGAAGAGGCAGCATTCATATTTCTGCTGTCATCTTTAAAGAGGAAATAAAGACCAATGCCGATTGCCAGAATCAGCAGGACAGCCAGAATCAGGTTCCGATTCTTTTTCATTCCTTTCCTCCTTTGGTTTCATTCCAGTTTTCATCCATCCCCGATGCAAATCGCTTTTTCTCTTCCGGGCTCAGCTCGTTATACATTTTAATCTTTCCCGGTCTTGTCCAGAACAGGTGCTGGAACCAGAGCCAGTCTGCCGGATGAGCTTTGATGAAGTCTTCCATAATCGAGGCCATCTTTTGGGAATTCTGCAGAAGATCCCGGTCCTTGTTTCCCGTATCTTCATAGTAGAAGTGTTTTCCCACACATATGGTATGCCCCCGGCCTCCAGGATTCCTGACAATAAAGATGGGAACAACAGGTGCTTTGAATTTTTTCGCAAATACCGCAGGCCCCTGGGGGAAGGAAAATACACGGTTCATGAAGAGCACAGGCACACCCACCTTATTTCCATCCTTATCTGAAAGAAACCCGAGAATGTGGTTCTTTTTCATGGAACGGGCTGCTGCGATCATTTCATAGCCACCGGTGCCGGTGAGGTAAATATGCTGTCCCGCCATGGCTCGATAGGAATTAATCATCTTCATGAGCACATCGTCTGACTGCTTCTTACCGATAGCCGAAGTATCATAGCCGTGCAGGGCGAGGCCTGCCCCCAGCCATTCCCAGTTGCCCATGTGAGCTGTAAGGCCGACAATTCCTTTTCCTTCCGCATAAGCAGCTTCGAGATACTCCGGATGGTCTATTTTCACATAGTCATCAATATGGGATTTTTCCCGGCATAACCTTGGCATATAAAGCATTTCCATGGCGGACATGCCTATATTCCGGTATACCTTCTGCAGCAGGTCCTCCGCTTCCGGGCGGGAGACGGAAAGTCCTATCATTATCTGTCGGATCCCACGGTTTTTCTGTTTGGCTATGCGGTTCATGATGAGGGGACCCAAAGTCCGCCCTATGGACAGGATATGGTCGTAGGACATGGAGCAGAGCAGGCTGCTGATGCCTTTCAATATCCCGTAACGTACCTTGAATAACATGGCTTTTTCTTCTTTCCGGTTTGGATAATATACTGCAACCGGCTTTCTTCGGTAATCCCGTTGAAAGCACGAATCATTGGCAGAAGACTTACAGAAGTGCTGGTGAATCTGCAAAGTCAGATTTTATAAGGGATCTGATACAAAACCGGGTCATACTCTTCGTTACACAGTTCACTATGAACGCCAGACTATTCCTTGTTGCCATAAATCCAATAATAAATCTGCCGGCGACTTACCCAGCGCTTCCTTATCTTTCGAATGCAGTGGCTCTTTCCTGTTTCCAGAAGAAAGAGGACTGTTTTTGTAAAACGGTAAAGAGCGATTTCCCCGAAAACGTCCTTACTGCACCACTTTTTTCAGGTTTTTCCCCTTATAGGAATTCACCGCCTCTTTCCATCGATGCTGGGATTTCATAATTGTCTCGATAAACTCCCGGGCTGCTCCTTTCCCGCCGGGAAGGGAAGACACAAAATCCGATGCTTTTCTGGCTTCCGATACACCATCAGCGGGACTTCCGGAAAAGCCTACCTTCTTCATCAGAGGCAGATCGTTGAGGTCGTCTCCCATATAGGCAGCTTCCTTCCACGAAAGGCCGTGGTCTTTCAGGATTTTCTCCATGGCTTCCACCTTATTGGAAACACCCATAAGGATAAAATCCACCTGAAGCTCTTTGCCCCTGTTCTCTACAAGCTTCGACTTCCTTCCGGTAATGAAGCCGGTCACATACCCCATGCGGTGAGCCAGGGAAATACCAAGCCCATCTCTGGCATGAAACAGCTTCACCGGTTCTCCATCAAATCCGATGACAAGGGTGCCATCGGTCAGAGTGCCGTCCACATCAAAGGCAATCAGCTTTACTGTGCCTGCATTTCCCATCAGACAACCCCCTGTCGTAAAAGATCGGTAATATGAATCATCCCTATAGCCTTTCCGGACTGGTCAGTCACAGGGAGGACCGTAATGGGATGGGGCTTATGCTGCTCCATGATGTGGAGTCCTTCAGCTGCCAGCTTTTCCTTATGAATCACCTGGGGATGGAGCGTCATGACTTCCTTCACCGGGCGGGACAGAAAATTCATCCCCCTTTCCAGGCCCCGGCGGACATCCCCGTCCGTCATCAGGCCTTTCAGTATTCCCTGGCCATCCACCACGGAAACGGCGCCAAGCCCTTTATCGGTCATAACGAAAAGGGCATCTTTCACCGTGGAAGTTTCCGGAATCACCGGATTATCCTCTCCTTTATGCATGACCATTTCTACCGTCAGGAGAAGCCTCTTTCCCAAAGAACCGCCAGGATGGAATACAGCGAAATTATCGGCTGTGAAATGGTGGCGTTCCATAAGGCATACCGCCAACGCGTCTCCCAGGGCCAGGGCCGCAGTGGTGGAACTGGTTGGTGCCAGTCCCAGGCTGTCCGCTTCCTTTTCAACCCCCGCATCCAGAACGGCGTCCGCATTTTTAGCCAGGGTGGATTTCGTATTTCCCACCACCGCCACCAGTTTGGCACCAATCCGTTTCAGGGATGGAAGGATATTCAGGATTTCGGCAGTTTCCCCGCTGTTTGAATAAGCCACCACCACATCATCGGCTGTCACCATGCCCAGGTCACCATGAATGCCTTCTGCAGGATGGAGAAAAAAGGCCGGAGTCCCGGTACTGGCCATGGTGGCCGCTACCTTGCGGGCAATATGGCCGGATTTTCCCATGCCCGTCAGCACAACCCTTCCCTTTGCATTTTCAATCAGTTTGACCGCTTCTTCAAACTGGCCATCCAGTTTATCCACCAGAGATAACACAGCCGCCGCTTCATCACGCAGCACCTGTGTGGCTGTTTCAATGACTGACATAGTGCCTCCCATATGTAAAACCACAACAATTCTTTTAGAATCCAGGACTATTATCTATTATACAATAAGTAACCGCCGAAAGGGGACAGATAGGGAGCCCATGAATAAAGGAAATTGGAGGGAAACGCACATCCATTCATGGGTTCTCACTCTCTCCCAGTTCCGTTTCCGCATATTCTTTATTTTTTTACAAGTCCCTGTTCCTTATCCTTCTTCACCACGTTATTAATGGCGATAAGGTCTTTCAGCAGGTCCTCCAGGGAAGACAGATAAAGCATATTCGTAGAATCAGACAGGCCTTCCGGAGGATTATCATGGACTTCCATAAAGAATCCGTCCACCCCTGATGCAGCAGCAGCCCTTGCCAGATACGGGATGAATTCCCTCTGTCCACCGGTGGAACTACCCATGCCTCCCGGCAGCTGTACGCTATGGGTGGCATCAAAAATAACGGGATAGCCAAACTGGCGCATAATGGGGAACGACCGCATATCCACCACTAGATTGTGGTAACCGAAGGACACCCCTCTTTCTGTAACCGCCAGATTCGGATTTCCTGCTTCTTCCATTTTTTCGATGACATTTTTCATGTCTTCCGGTGCCATAAACTGGCCTTTTTTTACGTTGACCGGCTTACCGGTCTTTGCTGCGCCATAGACCAGGTCCGTCTGGCGGCAAAGGAATGCAGGAATCTGCAGCATATCCAGTACCTTGGATACCGGTGCCAGCTGTGTTACATCGTGGACATCGGACAATACCGGTACCTGAAGCTCCTTCTTAATATCCGCCAGAATTTCCAGGCCCTTTTCCAGTCCCGGTCCGCGGAAGGAATGGAAGGAAGACCGGTTGGCTTTGTCATAGGAAGCTTTGAAAATATACTGTACCCCAAGCCGTTCACAGATTTTTTTGATTTCCCGGCCAATCATCAGTGTACGATCATAGCCCTCAATAACACAGGGGCCAGCAATCAGGAAGAGTTTGCTACCGTCAATGGTCAGATTTCCTACGTGAATTGTTTTCATAAGTGGTTCCTTTCAAAATACTCATTGGCCTTTTTCAGGTCCGCTTCCGTATCAATACCGATATCTTCCGTTTCCACCGGAATCACACCGATTTTATACCCCATTTCCAGAGCCCGCAGCTGTTCCAGGGACTCCGTCTTTTCCAGGGGAGTCTGTTCCATCTTTGCATAGGCAAGGAGAAAATCCCGGCGGTACGCATAAATACCCACATGTTTTAACGGGGGAACAGAAAACTCATGACGTGGAAAGGGAATCAGGGAACGGGAAAAATACAGGGCTTCTCCCTTTTGGTTCACCACCACTTTCACCGCCGATGGATCCTCATACTCATCTTTTCTCAATGGCGTCGCCACGGTAGCCATATCCAGGTCTTCGTGGTCCATGAGATCCTGCGCCAGTCGGTCAATGACATCGGGATCAATCAATGGTTCATCCCCCTGAACATTGACAATAATATCATACTGCGGAAGTTTTGCCGCCACCTCTGCCAGACGATCGGTACCAGTGGGGTGGTTTACCGATGTCATGACCACATGGCCGCCAAAGCTTTTGACCTCTTTTTCAATTTCTTCATGGTCCGTAGCTACGATGACCGTTTCCGGCACCTTGGCCAGGCAGGCCCTTTCATAAACCCGATGGACCAGCGTTTTTCCTGCAATCAGGCGAAGCGGTTTTCCCGGAAGCCTCGTGGAGGCATAGCGGGAAGGAATAATACAGGCTGCTTTCATCATAAATCCTCCCATTGTTTTTTCAAAAGTGTAAGACCTTCAGGAAAGGTCATCTCTATTTCAAGAACATAAAAGGGTACCGTCGATTTAACAATACTGGAAAGATTCATCATTTTGACGGCATCCTTTTCCGTAATAACAATCATATCCGCTCCATACCGGCGGGCTTCGGATTCCGCATTTCGGATATCCTCCTCTTCATAGGAATGATGGTCATCAAAGGCCATCTCACCCGTAAGGAACAGCCCCGCTTCTTTTGCGGTTTCTGCAAAGGCGCCGGGATTCCCTATACCGGAAACGAGATAGGCTCTTTTCCCCTTTGCCGCCATCCTGCTTGTGCCCAATTTTCTGTCCTTCCAATCGCCATAGGGCACCACGCCGGAAGGGCTGTGGCAGGAAGAAATGACCGGTATATTCCCGGCAAGCTTCAAAAGGGCCTCTTTGATTTCATCTATCTTGGCAGGGCTCACCTGGTCACTCTTCGTGAGTATGAAAAGGCTGGCCCTTTTTAAAGCCTCCAGAGGCTCCCGCAGAAGTCCCCGAGGCAGGGCATGGCCGTAGCCAAAGGGATTTGTGCAGTCCAGAAGGACAAGGTCCCGGTCCCTTTTCATGGACCAGTACTGGAAACCGTCATCCATAAGCAGTAAATCTGCTCCCAGCTGTTTCGCTTTCTCCGCAGACCGGAAGCGGTCCCTGCCTACAAGCACAGGAATTCCCGGAAGTTTCAGAGCCATCATATAGGGTTCATCGCCGGCCATCTGCTGGGAAACCAGGATAGAACGGCCATCGGATACAAGGCCCCCCTTTTTTTCCAGGCCGCTTTTATAGCCCCGGCTGATAATGGCCGGATGATATCCTTCCCCCAGTAAAAGCCGGGCCATACGGATAATACAGGGAGTTTTCCCCGTACCACCGGCGGTAATATTTCCTACCGAAATGACCGGAACCCCCACGCTTCTCGCCCCAGCCAGCTCCCTGTCCCTCTTCTTCATCACCTGGGACAGGTAAAGGGTTTCCAGCTTTTCCAAAAAGGACAGAACAATCCTGTCTTTGCCCCGGGGCTTTGGATTCTTCATGAGTCCCGTCACATAGTCTTCAAGGCTCATTTTTCCCCCTCAGATGAATACCATACTCCGCCACCAGTTCTTCAAAGGCATGAATATTGCGGTCTGTGGCTCCCTGGTTTTCCCGAACCACTTCCAATGCTGCTTCCCCCATGCGATTCATTTTTTCAGGGTGGTCCAGCAGGTCCAGCAGCGTTTTTTCAAACGTTTTCTCATCGGGTGTCATGATGCACACTCCCCGGTTTGAAAGAAGTTCAAAAATTTCCTGGAAATTAAACATATAGGGTCCCACGAGAACCGGTTTGCCATGGGCCGCAGGCTCCAGGATATTGTGTCCTCCTACTTTTACAAAGCTGCCGCCCACAAAAACTACATCCGCCAGACTGTAGAGACGTCCCAGTTCACCAATGGTATCCAGGATAACAATCTGGGCACTCTTTCCATCATCCTCTTCTGTCCCCATTTTGGAACGGCGGAGCACCGTAAATCCATGGTGTTTAATCATAAAACGGACAGAGGGGGCCCTTGTAATTTCCCGTACTGCCAGGAGAAGCCGGGCATTCGGATACTTTTCAAGCACCTTTTTGAAGGTACGCACAATGATTTCTTCTTCACCACCATGGGTAGAACCGGCCACAATAATCGGCCCTTTTCCGTCAAACCGGAATTCCTTCCGAAGCCGGTTTCTTTCCTCCTCCGAAACCTCTGCATAGGTCTGGTCATACTTTGTATTTCCCGTAATCGTTACCCGGTCCGGAATGGCTCCCATGGAAATAATCCGTTCCTTGTCAATTTTCGACTGCATGCAGAATTTCCGGATCTGGAAAAGCATTTTTGTCGTAAAACGACGAATCAGGGAATACCGCTTCATAGAACGGCCGCTGATTCTTCCGTTCATCATCATGACCGGAATCTTCTTCCGCCAGGCAAGGCGGAGAAAATTCGGCCACAATTCCGTTTCTATGAGGATAATGGCTTTAGGATTGACAATATTGACAATTCTTTCCGTAATAACCGGCAGGTCAAAGGGAAAGAATATATGTCCATCCGCTTCCGGAATGATACGCTGGGCCATGCGGTGGCCGGTGGCTGTAACCACGGACACCACCACCATTTCATCGGGGTATTTCTCCTTCAGTTCCCGCACGATTGGACTGGCCGCTACCACCTCTCCCACAGAAGCGGCATGGACCCAGATGGCATTATGGTCAGCAATCTGCAGCAGTGTAGGGGTCGGCATAATACCGGCACTCTGTTTCAACCTGTCATAAAATCCCTCTTCAAAGACAAGGCGGTATATAAGAATCGGTATCTGCAGAATCCAGTAAGCCACCAGGCATATGTTGTAAAACCAGTACAATGGGGTATCTCCTTTTCCGGAAAACAAACTGTAATTTCATGGAAAATAAGAAAGGGATTATCCCTCCTTTTCTTCATCCTCCGCGTCCTCTTCCGCTTCCGCCACTTTGGCACTCATGGTATAGAGGTCATAATAGAGGCCGCCCTTAGCCATGAGTTCATCATGGGTGCCCCGTTCTGCAATGACCCCGTCATTCAGGACGAGAATCTGGTCCGCATTTTTAATGGTAGACAGCCGATGGGCAATGACAAAAGATGTACGGCCTACCATCAGTTTATCCAATGCATCCTGTACGATTTTCTCGCTTTCCGTATCCAGAGCCGATGTGGCTTCGTCAAGAATCAGAATTTTCGGATTCTTCAGGATAGCCCGGGCAATAGCAATGCGCTGCCGCTGGCCGCCGGACAAGATCAGTCCACGGTCCCCTACCTTCGTGTCAATGCCATTGGGGAGTTCCTTAATAAATTTCTCTGCATTAGCCGCCCGGATGGCTGCCCATACTTCTTCATCCGTAGCATCCAGACGCCCGTAGAGAACGTTATCTTTAATGGATGTATTGAACAGGAGTGTATCCTGGGGCACAAGGCCGATCTGGTCACGGAGAGAGCCAAGAGTGGCCTTGCGGATATCCGTACCATCAATATCAATTTCCCCGCCTGTGACTTCATAAAACCTTGGAAGCAGGTTGGCAATGGTAGACTTGCCGGCTCCCGAAGGGCCTACGATGGCAATGGTTTCCCCCGGATTGGCCCTGAAATTCAGGTCCTTCAGTACCGGATGGCCCTCTTCATAATAGAAAGCCACATGTTTTGCTTCTACAGCCCCTTCTTTGACCACCAGAGGCTTCTCTTCGGCCCGGTTCTGTTCTTCTTCCTTTTCGTCCAGAATGTCAAATACCCGGTCCGCAGCGGCCAGAGACTTCTGGATATTACCATAGCTGTCAGCGATACGTTTGATGGGGTTTGCCAGGTTAATGGCATAAATGAGGAAAGCGATCAATTCGCCCGCAGTCATGATGCCGTCGATAACGGAAACGCCGCCGTACCAGATGATTACCGTAATGGCCAGGGCTGCCAGAAATTCCACCACCGGCGTGAGCTGGCTCTGCTGGCGAATGGACCGGACGGTGGCTTTGAAATTATCCTGGTTTACTTTATTGAACCGCTTTGTTTCATAATCGGACCGGTTAAAACTTCGGATAATACGGACACCGGATATGGTTTCCTGCAGCATGGCCGTTACATCAGCCAGCCGTTCCTGCACATTCCTGCCGGATGAATGAAGTTTCTTCCCGAAGAACTTGATGGTCACCGATACCAGAGGCACAATGACAAGGCAGAGAATGGTAAGTTTCCACTGCAGGTAAATCATGGCCGCAAAAGAACCAATAAAGATGGCCCCTTCCTGTACCAGCATGATGAAATCAGAAGTCATGGCTGTCTGCAGGGCACTGATATCATTTGTAAGGTTACTCATGATTTCCCCGGTCCTGCGCCTGTCAAAATAGGCGATAGGCAGCTTCTGCAGGTGGTTATACAGCTTGTTTCGGAGGTCCCGAATAACAGACTGGCCAATATAGCCCATAAGGTACCTGTGGGCAAAGGTAGTGGCTCCGCGGATAAAGAATACGATGATAATAGAAACAATGATGAGGTACAGCATGGTGAGGTCCTTGTCCTCCAGTACCTTATCGATTACATCCTTGATAATCCACGGAACGTACAGATTCGTTGCTGATACCGATATCATACAGATAATGGATACGATGAGCAGCTTGATATAGGGCTTCAGGTATTTCAGAAGCCTGCGATAACTGTTTAATTTACTTCTCTTTTCTGCCATGGACAGCTCCTGCCGTGTCAACTATAAGACGGGCCACGCGATGTACAGCTCCGCCGGAGCCCAGCGCTTTCCGCACTTCCTTGATTTCTTCTATGTTTTTCTTTCTCTTTTCTTCATCCTCTATCCAGGGAAGAAGGATGTCCGTAATATTTTCCGCATTGGCCCTGTCCTGCAGAAGTTCCGGCGTTACTTCCCTTCCCATGAGGAGGTTGGGGAGACCTGCATATTTAACATGGACCAGAAGATTGGCCAGAAACCAGGTCACCGGCGCCAGCTTATAGACCAGTACCGTAGGCAGCTCCATCAGTGCCGTTTCCAGAGTGGCCGTACCGGAAGAGGCTGCGCAGGCGGTGCAAATCTGCATCAGGTCATACTGGTGGCCTTCTGTGATTTCAATGGACAGGGAAGAATTCCCAATGATGGACCTGAGGAAACTTTCCGGTATAGTGGACGCACGGGGGATGAAAAACTGACAGTTTTCTTTTTGGGCCAGATTTTCCGCCGCCTCCAGCATGATGGGAAGAAGGCTGGTGACTTCATTCTTCCGGCTTCCCGGCATGAGAAGTATCCTCTTTTTATCCCGGTCCCCATGAAAATGGTCCATGGCCTCATCAAAGGACATGGACGGCTTCACCGTATCCGCCAGGGGATGGCCCACAAAGGTCACCGGCGCTCCTGCTTCTTTATAGGCCTTTGCTTCAAAAGGAAATATGGAAGCCACCATGGTCACATCCCGGACAATATTCTTTGCCCTGCCTTTGTTCCAGGCCCAGATAGTAGGTGCGATGTAATAAACCACCGGAATCCCCAGTTCTTTAGCCACATGGGCCAGCTTCATATTAAAGCCGGGATAGTCCACGCAGACCAGCACATCCGGCTTCTCCCGCATCATGGCCTCCTTCAGGAAACTCCGAAGGCGGAAGAAAAAGGGGATATGTTTAATCACTTCCACGACCCCGATAATTCCCAGATTTTCTATATCATAGATAATACGGACACCACTTTTTCTCATATCCGCGCCGCCCATGCCAAAGATTTCCACATCCGGCATCATGCGCTTCAGCTCTGCTGCCACCGCAGCGGCATGCATATCGCCGGAAGCCTCTCCGGCGGACATCATAATTTTCATACTTTATCCTGTTCTACGGCAAGAATAACGATGCCTTTTTCATTGGCCTCCTTCAGAACGGCTTCTTTCTCTGCAAAAAGGGTGTGCCAGGCCTCGATGGCCAGTACGGCGCAGCCGCTTTCTTCCATGGAATGAAGGGTCTGAAGTCCAACAGCAGGCATATCGAAGCGGGTATCCTGGGATGGTTTTGCCGTTTTCACCACCACAGCGCCACCCCTTGCCAGGGCCCCGCCCCTTTTAATGCAGGCATCGGTTCCTTCAATGGCTTCCACCGCCATGACTGCCTGGTTCTTTACAACCACCGTCTGGCCGAGATCCATGGCCCCAATGGCTTTAGCTGCCTTAAATCCAAAAAGCACATCCGCCATTTGGGCATCCGTAGGCTTTTTCTTCGTAAATACCTGGGGTCCCGGCATAAGGGGCTTCAGGTATTTCGTCTGGTCCAGAACAGAAATCCCATCCTTCGCCAGTTCTTCTACAATAGCCAGTGTCACCGTATCATCCTTGAAATCCTTCTTCCGAAGACGGTTCAACACTTTGATGGCCCGGAGATCCGGAAAGGGATGGTTCTTAAACAGCCACTCCTTGGTCACCTTGCCGATCATGGTGACTTCCTTCACATTCTCGCTGACCAGTGTTTTGATGACTTTATTTAACTTGAATGCACTGATTTCATAATAGGCATCTGCCATGTCCTTCAGCCGACTGTCGATACCCGGAATCACTGCAATGCATACCACCCTGTATCCCTGGGATTGTACCGCTTCCGTAAACTCCACAGGAAGCGTACCTATTCCCGCCAGCAGTCCGATTGTTTCCATACAAACCTCCAGTATATAACTCTTCTTATTTTATCATTTCCGAGGGCATATCGCACTATGGAGATACGAAACAAATTGCGGTTTGTCGAGCTGTTGAAGAGGTGCTGATGGATAGAGTCATTCGTG
>NZ_UQKJ01000051.1 GCF_900541605.1 uncultured Dialister sp.
GCTTCGAACCCTGTGCAGCTTTAAATAAAATTATTTTTGTCGTTTACTATAGCTGAAGGATCAGTCTTTGAGTAACTGTTTCGATTAGGACCGCAGATCCTTATTCTTTCTCCGTATTCCTTCAGTTTATCCGTGTATTTTTTTAGCTTTTCACACATACGCTGTTGTGGAGTCTTGCGATGCCCCGGACCATGGACAAATTCTTTTTCATCCAGTTCCCAGAAGCGTTCAAGAGCCTCCAGCTGTTCTTCCAGATAATCCGGGGTGTATTCAGTACTCGTTTCTATTGTTGCTTGTTCTGTTGCCAGATTTTGGTTGATTTCCTTCAGAAGTGACGTAATCTTCTCATACAGATGATACCGGGACTTTATGGCCGTTTTCTTCCACACCCAGCTGTATTTATTGGCATTGGCTTCCATTTTGGTGCCATCAATGTAGAGATGGGTAAGATCTACGTGGTCTTCCTCAAAAATTTCAGCATTAACCGCATTGAAAATGTCCTCAATACAATTGGCCATAACTTTGTTGATAAAGTTTTCAAAAGTGTGGTAACTGGGAGCCTGACCGCCTGACAGATAAATAAATCGTAAATCTGTACGGCAGGCCTTCTCCAGGCTTCGTAAAGAACAATACCCCTGCATAAATCCGAAAAGCACGAGTTTAAGTAAAATGACCGGATTGTATCCGATGCGGCCCGCAGAGCAGTGGGACTGTACCGGAAGATATTTTCTTAATCCTATAGCCTCCATTAAATGGTCAAATTCAAAAACAGGGTCATCAATTGGCAGATAAGATGCAATACACAGTGGCAAAAAGCCCTGCCGTGGGGTACAATGATAACTGGTATTTTTGTATTCCATTATAATACTATAATACCACTGAAAAAGGTGTCTGACTCGTTTGAGTTAGACACCTTTTTGGAGACTGTTTTAATTCAATTATTTCACAGCCCCAAGTTCTTCGCCTGCGGCGCCGGGCTGGCTGAGTGTACGTGCGAACGGATGACGCCTTGAGCGGAACAGGCCCTTCGGACCAGAAACCCATCTGTGGCCCTCACCGCCTGGCCTGGTGACTCTGCACATCCCCCGTCATTTCGAGCGGTGGCAAGGGAACTGGATTCGTAGGGAGCCGTAGGCGACCGAGAATCCAGTGACACGCTTCCCCTCGAGTGGCAGCATACTAAGTGGCTCTATCCTCAAAAATCGCTATAGCTTCGATGAGTCGAGAAATCTTTCTGGTAAATGCCTGTGACCGTGTTACACCCCCATAGACCGCAGATTCTGTTGGAAACGCCGCAGGCTGAAATTTTGCGGCGAAGCCGCTTGACCTCAACTCTCAACTCTCAATTCTCAAATCTATCTTTTCCGCCGCAAGCGAACCAGCTTTCCTAGCTGCTAAAAGCCAGCAGCTAGAAGCCCCCGCCCGTTCGCACGTCACTCAGCCACATGACCCCCGGCCCGCAGGGCCTATCACATCTATCTTCTATTTTCTATCATCTATCGTCTATCAGCCGGACCGCCAGCCAGTCGCTACAGCACCGACCATCCACCAGCTCAAGGCCCTACCCGTTCGTACGCATCCAGCCACACAAAAAGCCCACAGGCCCCGCCGGATTTCCGGCAAAAGCCCGTGGGCTTTTCTATTCTCCTTCTTCCTGCTCCATTACCAGTAGGGCGACTCCGCCACGTGTTCGAAGTATTCATAACTGAACCACTTCGCCTCCGGAGACCAGTCCAGCTTATAGGCAGGCATCGTCTTCCAGTTGCCGCCATATTCACCGACCCCCAGGAAAAGGCTTCCCTTTCTTACATAGGTGCCGGGCGCCGAATGCTCCGGCTTTTCCATGGTATCGCTGTCGATGTAGGTGATCAGGGATTTCTTCTTCTCATCGAAGCCCAGGAGGAACGCCCTCCTCCCCTCTTCTTTGAAGCGGATATCGTTCACCCCATAGAAGTATTTTCCCGTATCCACGTCCCGATACTGCTCGATGATATAGTCCGGCGCCGCCTTCGGGGAAGAGGCTTTCACAGAATAGGTCCAGTAGGTATCAAAATTCAGGAGCCAGTTCGGCTTGCTGATGGCCTTCAGGGTATAGTCATCGGGTTCCTCGGAGACACTCATAAACCGCACCGTCTTCTTCCCTTCCTTAAAGTCCGCAGAATTGACACCGGCATAGGCTCCCTGCACGATGGACTTCTGGACCATCACAAACTGGCTGGCGTCCGCCGTCCCAAAGGACAGGGCTGCCAGGACCGCTGCCAAAAGAAGAGCTTTTTTCATAGTCTGCCTCCTGCTGATATTCAGCTATACCGGTTGAGTTGATTGATCCCCGGATACTGCGAAAGAGTTGAGAGTTGAGTTCCAGCGGCTCCGCCGACCCTTTTTTCTCCCGTCGAATGTAAAACGATAAAGCCGCAAGCCATTACAATTCACGGTTCCATCTGTTTTACTGCTGCTACTCATTTATATGCTATTCATTATATTCATCAGATTTTGGAAAGAATCTACCTGTTCATAGACCACATCATCCGTAGATAATTCATTGAACAGTTTCTTTGCACAGCTGATTTTCGCCTGTTCTATTGGTCGGAGGTCCATACTTTCCATGGAACCCTTGGTTTCCGCTATGAAATAGATATGCTTTACCGTGCCCTTCTTGAAGGCTATGGCCCAGTCCGGCGCATAGTTTCCAACGGGTGTGGGAATCTGGAATCCCCGTGGCAGTTTTGCATACACTACTACCTTGTCATCCATATCCATGTCTTCCGCAAATCGCCGTTCCACGGACCGTTCTGCAGTACCGTCAGCAAATACATAGTCCTGCACGTTTTTCTTCGCCCGGTAGGCCTTATTGAAATCCCTGTTTTTCTCCGCCGTAAAGATGGAAGAGTCATAGGTTCCCTCAGTAGGATTATAGGTAATATCCTCCACAATCATGGTGGCCTTTTCTTCATTAATCAGCCTGGACACTTTGGAAATAAATTCCTCAGGACTGATTTTATACATCGCAAATTTCTGGGGATATATGTTTTTCAAAATGGTTGCTACCGTTCGCCTGGTCAGATGCGTTGCCCCACTGATTTTCCCGATGAGATCATACTTTACCTGGCTGGTTTCTCCACGAGAGAGGACATAGGTATGGCTCTTTTCACCAACAAAACCGGTCTTTGCCTCAATTTTGTCCTTATCCCAATCTTCTCCCTGTGTACCTTCCGTCACAGTGTATTGAAGTTGGGAAACGAACAGTCTGTCATTGATATGGTCTACTGCCTTATGGATCAGCTCCTGGCTGTCAAAATGGACGGTATAGGAATATTTGTGATTGATATAGTTCCATAGTGTCTGGAACTCCTTTCTGAAGAAGTTCTCATTCAGCTTATTTTCCGGAATTTTGGTCTTGCTGCCATCTTCAATCATGGATTCCATGACGTGGTCATCAAAGATTGCCTGCACCAGCACATGCACTGCCTTTTCTACCGGTTTCAGTGCAGCCGGTACCTCCGCCAGGCAGTGATTTGCCGCATCTGCTCGATAAGCATCGGTCACTTTCCCCTGTTCATCGATATAGCCATTCGTACCCAGATAAAACAGGATGCTATTAGCCTGATTTGCGTCAATGGTATAAACAGTCTCTCCCACTTTCACTTTTCTGCCATTGAAATATTCATAGGTTGCTTTGGTCGGCCTGTCATAAAGACTTTCTTTCATATCGTTCTGCAGATTAGAAACGAAGTCCTTATACCCCTCACTGGCAATAACAGTAAGCTTATTGATATTCTGGACTTCAGATCCCAGGACATGGGCATCCATACGATCGCCGAACCGATTAACGCAAAGCCGGAGGCCCCGGCCCACTTCCTGCCGCTTGTTAGTAGTACTGTTTCCCCCCTGTTTCAAGGTGCAGATCTGGAAAACATTGGGGTTATCCCAACCTTCGCGAAGGGCAGAATGGGAGAATATAAAACGTACCGGATTGTCCAGGGACAGGAGCCTTTCCTTATCCTTGAGAATCAGGTCATAAGCCGATTCATCATCACTCATATCGGTTTCCCGCTTCACCTTGCTGTCTACGGCATGTCCCTTTTTATCAATGCTGAAATAGCCGGCATGGGTTTTGTGGGTATCGATACCTTTCAGATATTGCTGGTACGGCGTATCGAAGAGAGTGATATATTCGTTCAGGATATCATTGTACTCTTCTTCAAACATTTTCCCGTACTCCGAAGGCAGTTCATTTCCCTCTTTATCGTATCGGCGGTAATGGTCCACCTTATCGATGAAGAACAGGGACAGCGTCTTGATGCCGCGATTGAAGAGATCCTTTTCTTTTTCAAAATGGGACCGGATAGTTTCGCGGATCTGGATTCTGCGGATATCTTTCTCATGGACGTCGCCAAGAATTTCCCCTGTATGGATTTCTACACCATTGGTGAAAGTAACCACGTTGTTCACCGGGTCTATATCACTGATATGGTACCCTTTATATTGTTCCATGTTTTTAGATGCAGCATACAGATCAAAATCTACTCCCACTTTCCTCATTTCCCGGTTTATGGATTTATTGTAGCTGATTTCGAATTCAAGGCGCGCCATGGGCGGTTTATCCGGATAAACCAGAATCTCCGCCAGGTACAGATATCCTTCCGTGCCGCGAAGGTTCCTGATGTCAAAACCTTTGACCTCGATCTTCTTGACCAGCTTCATCCGATACGCATCTACCGCATCCAGCACATAGACAAGGTTATGGTGCTCTTTATGGGTGGCGGAGTAGTTCAGCACAAAGAGCGGATTGAATTCTTTCAGGGCCTTCTGGGTCTTATCGCCGCCCATTTTCTGGGGTTCATCCATAATGATGATGGGCCGGTTCGCTGCGATGACCTGCATGGGCACCCGGGAGCCGAAATCATCGCGCTCGCTGAATATGATACGGGCCGCCTGGTCACCGCCACGGCCTTCTTTATTCTTGTCTTTATTGAAAGAGGAATTAAAGGCCTGGGTATTGATAATCATGACGGAAAGGTCAGCCGTGGAACTGAATGTATCAATATCCGTCAGTCTTTTGGAATTATATACAAAGAAACGGGCCTTTTTCCCATAGAGTTCCATGAAATGGTCCTCCATGGTCTGGAAGCTTTTCTTTACCCCCTCCCGGGTAGCGATGGACGGTACTACTACGATGAACTTACTCCAGCCATACCGCTTGTTCAGTTCAAACATGGTCTTGATATAGACATAGGTCTTGCCTGTGCCCGTCTCCATTTCCACATCCAGGGAGCAGGCGCCCATGGGCTTTACCAGGGTATCCGATTCTTTTACATTATTGGAGAGCTGGGCTTCGTGAATATTTGCCAGGAGCTTTGCATTATCCAAAACAACCGGAGCATTGCCAAACCCCTCATCCCCAAAAAGATTGACTTCCTGTGTATGCGCTCCGGTATCCCGGCGGTACCGCATCCTGTCCCGAAAAGGCTGGCCTGCAAAGACCCTGACCACACTATCTACGGCATCGGTCTGGTACTGCTGGATAGTAAATTTAAATTTCATGCCTGCCATCAGTCTCTATCCTCCTTGCCGGAATACTCATGCTGGAGATAAAAGATCTGCTTCTGCTTCTCGATTTCCTCCTTCAGTTCTTCTTTGGAGGGGAGGTAAGTCAGATATTTAGACATGAAAAGCCTGTCATTATCGTGAAGGACGGAATACCTGGCAATATCTTCATCCGTTTCGGAGCAGAGCAGGATACCGATGGTCGGATTATCTCCTTTCTTCCGTTTCAATTCATCATACATCCGCACATACATGTCAATCTGGCCCACGTCCTGGTGTGTAATTTTTCCCATTTTAAAATCAATGAGGACATAGCAGCGAAGCTCGATATTATAAAAAACAAGATCAATATAGTAATCTTCCGTCTCCGTCACAATATGCTGCTGACGGGCTACAAAGGCGAAGCCCCGCCCCATTTCCATCAGGAAATCACGGATATGCGACAGGATAGCCGATTCCAGGTCTGACTCCAGAAAAGAATCTTCCGTGCGGAAGCCAAGGAATTCCGCCATGACAGGATTCTTTATCATCTCAAAAGGATGCTTCTCAACTTCCTTTGATTTGTCCTTCATCTCTGCGACGACCTTATCCTTAGCCGGGGCTTTCAGCAGGCGGTAATAATACTGGGTGCTGATATTCCGGTCTAACGTACGAACGCCCCAATTTTCATCGGATGCTTCTTTCAAATACCAGAGACGGGCCGTTTCATCAGAAACGCGAAGAAGCGCTCGAAAATGGGACCAGCTGAGATTTTGAACACGCGTGTTCAAAATCTCATAATGAGGAAAATACTGATAAAACTTTACGTAATAATACAGATTTCGTTCCGAAAAAGCTTTTCCATATTCCCGGGTCAGAGCCAGTGAAAGGGCAGACATAAAGTTCTTTCCATAAAGTTCTGACTTGGTGATCCCCTTCTGCTCCTCTTCGACGATGCGCTTACCCAAAGTCCAATAGGTGGCAATCATGGCCTTACTGGCAGCCCGGTAAGCTGTGCCCCGGCCTTTGCTGATAATATGTTTGAGATCGTCAATGAGTGATGCATCCGGCTTTTTATCAGTCATTCACAGCACCTTCCTTACTGTCTGGGGACTATAGTTTTCAAAAATCTGGTCAAAGTTCACAGCCACGCTGTCGCTGGCCATACTGCTGTCCCGGAATACCGCATAGAAGGGACGCTTCTTGGCAATGGCTGTCACCGTTTCTTCTGTCACATCCCGGTCAAAGCAGGCCATGAGATAGCCGTCGGCCACAGAGAATACTTTCTTTCCATCGATTTCTACTTCTTCTACCTTTGAGGAAAGAAGTATCCCAAGATCAAGCATGACTTGAATCAATAAATCTTCTGGAGTCCGGTCATCCTTGATATTGTCTGCATAATCCAACAGGGTGTTTTGGTCAAGATCATTGGGACGATAATATACATCCTTCATATTGGACGAATCAACCGTAAAGCATCGGAACCCATAATCAATATCTGACCCCATTTCCTCCCGTATTTTCCTTCCTGCACCCGCTTTAGAAGGGTTGATTTTTTCAGGCAATTGAATCATAATAAATTTCCTATTTTTGGATTGATGCATGTTTGCTAGGAAAACCGCATGAGCCGTAGTTCCTGAGCCAGAGAAAAAATCCATAATAATATCGCCATCATCTGTCCCGCTAAATTCGATTAAGCGTTGTATAACTTCCTCATCTTTAGGATTTTCAAAGATCTTCGCCCCAAAAAGGGCAGCCAACCTTTTGGAAGATGCGCGACCATCCTTATAAAATACACTGTATGGAACCGCGTATTCTCGATCTTTGAGATATGACTTGAGTGTTGGAACATATGTCTCATCTTTTCCAAAATCCACGCGGCCTTCCTTTATCCATTCTTGCATTGTCTTTTCATTTGTAAGCCATCCACGTGAAGGAATTTTCACCGGTAATCCTGTTAAAGGATGTATTAACTTATATCTAGGTCCTCCACCACCAGGCCAAGATATATTATCTGAAAAATATATTCCCTTCTCATCAACTTTATTATAATGGGAGTGCTCCTTAGCAGGTGCATCATCCGGTAAACTTTTATACCACTTCTTTAATTTAAGCTCAATGGTTTGATAGTCAGTCTTGTATTCCTCTTTTAACTTATTATATTCCGCATAAATTTCTTTTAATCCTTGTTTCTTTTCTCTCCACACTATTTTATGATCTTTAATAAAATTCAGATCTCTAAAATAGCATAAGATATATTCATGTGATACAGATATGTATTTAGAATCATTTTTACGACCGCCGCTCCATACAAGTTGCGCGATAAAATTCTGCTGTCCAAATACCTCATCACACACTAATTTTAAAGATGCACTTTCATTCTCATCAATAGAAATAAATATAACCCCATCATTAGTCAGAAAATCTCTCGCTAATTTGATTCTTGGATATATCATATTGAGCCAGTCGGTATGGAAGCGCCCATTACTTTCGCTGTTTTGTACGAGACGGTTTCCTTCCTCATCGGTTTGTCCGCTATTGCCCGCATAATCTTTGGCACTCTGGGAAAAATCATCTTCATAGATAAAATCATTTCCCGTATTATAGGGCGGGTCAATATAAATCATCTTCACCTTGCCGAGATAGGTTTCCTGCAGCAGTTTCAGGGCATCCAGATTGTCCCCTTCGATATAGATATTCTGGCTATCTACCCCCCCCAATTTTTCCATCACGGCCTACCGATTTTTCTTTTTGGAATCGCAAGGTCTTGGCAATGGGTTCATTGGCAAGAAGCATGGCCTTTTTCTTGTCCGGCCAGGTGAACTGGTACCGTTCCTTTGGCCCCTCCACCACCTCCGTATTGATTTCCTGCATGAGCACATCCTTGTCGATGGCGCGGACTACCTGCCCGTTCTCATCCAGGCTTTCCGTTACGGCATCGGGGAAAAGGGCAGCCAGTTTCCTGAAATTTTCCTCTGCCCTGTCCGGTGTATGCATTTTCAGTTTATCCATGTGTCAATTCCTCCAGTTGTTTTTTCAATTCCATCATTTCTGTATACAGAGCGAAACGTTTCTTCGGCTGCTCCTCTTTCCATGCAGCTTTATCCAGTTTTTGGATTCGTTTCTGCAATTGGTCTATTACATCCTGGTTTTTGAGCTGCTGGCACAGGGACTCTCCTTCTTCCATCTTTATTTCTGGACGGAGGGCAATCTGCCGGACCAGGTCCTCCCAGATAGCAGTCATCGTATCGCCATGCAAGGTAAGGTCACTTTCTCCCGACGCTTTCCATGCTGTCCGATAGAGTTTCCCCTCATACACCGCCAGCTGTTCCTGCCCCTCATAAACCAGGCGGAATAGCAGTTTATGTTGATTCTGCCGAGCAATGGCTTCGACGATTTTCCCATCAAAGTCCTGTTTCTTCAATGCTATGGACAGAAGCAGGATTTCCCTTACATCCGAGCTTTCTGCCAGACGCAGGCTCTCCCTGGTAAGGCTGTTTTCTACCACGATGTGATCCACATCGGTTACAAATTTTGATTTCAAGGATGCCGTGAGATCCAAATGCCTGTAGAAAGCTTCTTTGGGAATTCGTCTCCCTATTTTTGTACTGCCTGGGAAATTGATCATTTACATCACCACCATAAAGCAGATCAGTTCAAAATCTTCCAGCCCTGAAAATCCGCCGGACCGGAAAGTCGTTTCACCGGATGAGAAAAAGCTGGAAATATCTTCTTCTTCCTTCACATTGATTATGGACTTGATGGCATCCTGCAGGAGTGTAGAAACGGCGTCCATTTTCCGGCCGTCCTTCGTCTTCCTGTTAAACCGCCGGCACAGGTCGTCCAGGGGCTCCGACTTTCCTTTGGCCATATGACGCATGGCATCCAATGTATCCTTCGGTTGGAGATGATTCGTAACGATTTCCCCATCCTGCCCTACATAGACCATATAGAAGGGATGAAGGCGGTTCCGATTCTTGATATTGATATGGGAATTTACATTTTTCAGGACAAAAATAACCCCCGGCTTTTCCCCCTGGGTCACCGCATGAATGCCAAAGGGCATGTGGTCGATATCCTTATGGTCTTTCATGTAGGCCAGAAGGTCCATTCGAAAATCATTCAGTCCCAGATCCATAATGGACACGCCGGAATTCATGTCCTCCAGATCCACCACCTCTTCCTGCAGACGCTTCAGCTGGGCTTTGCGGTATTCCAGATCTCCTTTCTCTTCCTGGTTAATAAGATCATCATCGCCGGTAGAAGTCATAACGGTAATCTTCATGCGCGTCTCTACCCGGGCTTTCAGATTGATATACTCATCCAGTGACAAATCCGGCCAGAAATTTACGAGCTGGATTACTTTATTTTGACTGCCGATACGGTCAATTCGGCCAAAGCGCTGGATGATGCGCACCGGATTCCAGTGAATATCATAATTGATACAGTAGTCGCAGTCCTGCAGGTTCTGGCCTTCAGAAATGCAGTCCGTACCGATCAGGATGTCGATATTATGATCCTTGTCTTTCGGATACAGAATATCCCTGTCTTTGGAAAGTGGAGAGAAGCAGGACAATACATGGTTCATTTCCGCCTTGAAACCAGGAATCGTCGTCCTGCCATCTACGCTCCCCGTCACAAGAGCTGTTTCCAGTCCCAGCACCTTTGCACGGGGCGCAATATTTTCATAAAGGTACTCAGCTGTATCCGCAAATGCGGTAAAGATGAGTATTTTTTTATTTCCCTTATTGATGGGATGGGCCTCTTTGTCACGGATAATATGCATGAGCTGGTTTAGTTTATAATCATACTCCGGCGTGATATCTTCTACCATACCGATAAGAACGGAGAGAGTCTCAATATCCTCATCCATTTCCCGCTTCCAGGTCACATAGTCCATGTCACGGATATCGATCCGGACCTTTTTCCCAACGGTAAAGAAATCTGTATTCCGGTCATCATCATCGAAATCCCCTGCTGTTTCAGAGAGATCCGTCATTTCTTCCAGATTTCCGGTACCGTTCTGCTGGAACCGGTCAATAATCTGTGCTGTATGAACCAGATAAGCCTTTACCCTTCGTATGGTAAGGAGGAAAGAATGAACAGAACTTTCCATGCGCTTCAGCAGATTGATGCTCATGAGGCGCTGGATACCGGATTCACGGCCTTTTCGGAAGTTAGCCGTTTCCTCTTCTGACAGGTACTTGGACAGGCAGCTTGGAAGGATGTACTGGGTCGGTGTATAAATGGTCAGATGTAAGTCAGCCAGACATTCATAGACTTCTTTATAGTTAATGGCGTCTTTTTTATCTGTTAATTTAGGATACAGGGATATGGGCTTCAATCTTTCCGGAAATGTACCTATATCTGCCATATCGTAATAGGTCTGTATGTGATGGCGGGAGCGGGCAATCGTCACTGCATCCAGTACTTCGAAGAAATCAAAATCCAATCGATCCAGCAGGTTTTCCGTGGTCCGCTCATCTTCCGGCAGCTTGCACCAGGCATTGTATATTGTCTGGGCCTGTCGGAAAATGGTATCTATATCGGACTTCGTATCCAGCTTGTCGTTGATTTCATCAGGATTTCCTTCATAAGCAATGGCCAATTGGTTACGAAGGTCATAGAACCGGTTATTGACCGGGGTGGCAGAAAGCATGAGTACCTTGGTGCGGACGCCGGGCCGAATAATCTGGTTCATCAGCCGCATATACCGATTTTCCTTTTCGCCGCCGTGGCTGTTCGTCCCATTGCCATTACGGAAATTATGGCTCTCATCAATGACAACGAGGTCATAATTTCCCCAGTTAATGCGGTCAATGGGAAGGCCAATGGCGGTCATACCGCTGTTTCTGGAAAGGTCTGTGTGGAAGAGGACATCATACCGGAAACGATCAGCCGCCAGTGGATTATTGACCAGATTTCCGCGGTAGGTCATCCAGTTCTCCGACAGTTTCTTTGGGCAAAGGACAAGGACGTTCTTATTTTTTCCTTCATAATATTTAATTACAGCCAGCGCCGTAAAGGTTTTCCCAAGGCCTACGCTGTCGGCCAGAATACAGCCATTGTACTGTTCCAGCTTATTAATAATGCCCAGGGCTGCATCTTTCTGGAAATTGTACAGTTTATGCCAGATAGCACTGTCCTGGAATCCCGTAGCTTCGTTAGGCAGCACATCTTCAGAAATATCTTCCAGAAATTCGCTGAAGATATTATAAAGCGTCATGAAATAGATCAATTCCGGTGGGTTTTCCTGGTACACCGTGGAAATCATATCAATGACCTCATTGGTCACATCGGACAGCTTTCGCCTGTCCTGCCATACGGTCTCAAAGAGGTTTAGAAATTCCCGGCTTGCCGGATTCTCAAACCGAGTCACCATGTTGCTGATATTATTTCCCCGTTCACAGCCAATATCCACGGCAGTAAAAGAATTCATGGGCATATAGGTATAGCATTCATCGGGATTAGCTACAACCATGAAGTTGTTCATGCCTTCCCGGGTCGTATTGGTCCGGAAAACAGCTTTGCGGCGGATCCAGTCGGCACACTCCTTCGCCACGGCCTTCTGCTTCAGTTCATTCCTGAGCCGGACTTCAAATTCCGTACCATACAGGCTCTTCTCCCTGCGGAGACGGGGAATATAAAACTCTTTCCGTTCTTTAGGCGTTTTTTCCGCTACAAAGGTGGGTGAAGTAAAAATAAACCGGAACTCATCACACTTTTCCAATTCTTCCTGTAAAGCCTGATACGCATAGATGGAAAAACAGGCAGCCGCAATAGAAATTTTGCTGCCCTCTTTGATCTTCTTCGTCAGGTCATCCTTGACTACCTTAGTCGTATTATTAAACGTGTCCATCCGCAGGTTCCTCTTCATACAAATGCAAAGAATGATTTGATTCGTTTTTTCTATAGCTATATATTTTCTATTTTACAGGTTTTAAGAGTAAAGCGCCACGGGTTCCGCAAGAACACGAACAATTCAGATTGCTGATGTCTCATTTTTTTAGTTTCTTTTCCTGTTTTTTTATCCTCATGCCGTATCCACAGATAGATACCAATTCCCAATATTCCAACCACCACGGCAGCAGTGGTACCGAAAATGGTTTTGATCCCCCAAAGGATAACGGCGGGAATAGCCAAGATTATCAGCATCATTTCTGCCATCAGGATGACTATGCAGAATTCCAGATGTCCCTCCACGGCTCCCAGGAAAATCAGGAATTGGATAGCCAGCATTCCTACACCGCCGTCTATATCATTCATAGCACACCTCCCCGGCCAGGCCGGTATACCACAGAGTAAATGCCCTATCCCTATGGTACAGGAAGAGTATGACAGGATATGTCCCTAAAGCAGGAATCTTAACTTATTGTTCTGTATAAGCTTCCATCCGCCACCGTTCAAGATGACGATTAAGAGGACATATATACAAATGAGTAGAAACAATCTTCTTTTCACCCACGCAAAAAACAGAAAAGCATCCGGAAGGGCACCAGGTAAGTTCAACCGGTGAATCGGCGTCCGCGCCTTGGCAGTCTGCACCGGATTTGTGGTCTCGAAGAGACCGGTATCGGTGATCACCCATACCTATTCGGACCTCTCCGCTCAGTGCCCGCCGAAACTCTCGTCAAGGGAGGAAAGTCCTGCGACTGCGCTTCCATTCTGCTTTTCTGTTTTTTCTTTGTCTTGCTTTTCTTTCCTTCATTCCCCGTCCGGACGGATTCTTTGGGAAAGGAGGGGCTCCTGAAAGGGAAATTTCCCGGTTCCTCCTGTCTTCCCCATTTCCTTCTGTACCATGGATGGAAGGAAACATTTGGAAGACTTTCAGAACGTCTCATGAGGTCTTTCATTCACCCCTCTGAACCTAATATCGCAAAAATTCCTCAGTAGTCACCCCCTCTTACAAAAAATTTCAAAAAAATCATTGACCCCGGGAGAATTTTCGTATGGAAGCCGCTGTCAGAAACCATAAGACGGTGCCGCAGGATGGCCCGGTAACCTGATAGCTGTAAGCCTCTCTGCCAGCCACGGGCACCCTTACGTGCCTTTATTTATTAGCAAACCATTAAATATTTAAAAATTGGTTGTGATTTTACCCCCGAAAAGGCCTTTTAATATATGGAGGGGTAAATCAGAAGTCCTCTTAAGAGCCGGTGATTTTCACAAAAGTATGACCTCCTTCCCAAATCCTAGGCAGGGAAAGAGGTCAGAAAAGTAAATCTCCTGTTTGCGCAAGGTCTTCTCCTATACTCCCCCCCCGCTCCCGTCCGGACAGGAGCGGTCAGCAGAATTCTGCAAAGCAGTACCCAGCTTCACAAATACGAAAACACGGAATATCGCCACCACATATCTCTTCACCGAACGGCAGGCTTTGACGACCGATCCTAGAGCAGCGGGGAGCAGAGAGGGAAAGTCCATCTTATCCCACCAATCTTCTTCCTTGCTAATGCGCTGATGCCTGATT
>NZ_UQKJ01000052.1 GCF_900541605.1 uncultured Dialister sp.
GTGAAGGCGGCCGTACCGTAGGCGCAGGCGTTGTAGCTAAGATTGTAAAATAATCGGTTCTACCGAAATAAAAAAGACTCCCCTATGGGAGTCTTTTTTATTTCGGTAGAACATAGAACTGAGAGTTAAAGAGAATCCTTCCAGCGTAGGGAGCATGGCATATGACCGGGATTTGCCGCTATTTTCAGTGGTAAAGACGGCCAATGGGTCTCCCATTGCTTTGCGTTCTTTCTTTTTGTAAAATGAATATAAAATGGAAGGAGGTCATCTGTATGGCAGATTCGGAGAAACTTCGAGAATATAAAAAAAAGATGCGGGCTGCTTTTTCCCGGGCCGCTCACTATAATTTCGTTGACTGGCGGCACATGGGATATCTGGTCCATGATATAGATGAATTATTGGACAGCGCTTTGCAGGATTTTTCTCTTCCTGATCAGTGGTGGGACCTTTTTAATTTTACCTTTGCCACGTATATCAAATGGTCGAAGACGAACATGCAGGAAAGCGGGCAAACCAGGGGTTTCGTGTATCAGATACTGGGCATATGGGAAAATATCTGTGGATGCATTCCCGATGAAAAAGATGAAACCAAAATGCTTGATTTCATTCTTAAACGCCTGGATGGCCGGATCGTGGATTACATGGAAGATGATGTATATCATTTTGTCATTGGCCATTTCAGGAAACCATCCATGCTGGCAAAGAAGAGAAAATTCATAGAAGCGAAACTGCCGGGGCTGGAAGAAGCCATGCAGGAAGACCCTTATAAAAAATTTGAAGTAGAAAAATGCAAAAACTATCTGTTGCAGATTCTTGCTGATGAAGGGGCACCTATAGAAGAAGTGGAAAAGTATGCGGCCAGCTATGGGGACGACCATACAGAGCAGATGCTGAAAATCTACAGGGAACGGGGAGAAACGGACCGGGAAATGAAGCTCCTGCAGGAGGCTCTTCCAGGCATGTCCGATTGGAGCAGAAATACTCTGGCCTACGAAGAACGGCTGAAGGAAATTTATCTCAGTAAAGGTATGACAGAAAAATACTTTGACTTGCTGGAGACCATGTTTTATGAGCATCCGGGGCGGGAGGAAATTTATAAGGAATACCGCAGCCGGTTTACCGATGAGG
Organism: uncultured Dialister sp.; assembly: GCF_900541605.1. Classification (GTDB taxonomy): domain Bacteria; phylum Bacillota; class Negativicutes; order Veillonellales; family Dialisteraceae; genus Dialister. The sequence goes on from NZ_UQKJ01000052.1 coordinate 1,129, forward strand.
AATGGGCAGGAAAACGGGAAACGCTCCTGAAAAACCTGCGGGGAAATTGGGATGCCATGCCTTTCTTTGCCAGGGAAAAACAGTATGACTACCTCATGGAAGCGGCGGAAAATATGCATGACTTCGGAAATTATGAAAAACTTCTGAAAGAACTGTATCCCGATCGCTCTCTGGCCATCTATGTCTATCATGCGGATGCTGCCATGGAAGATGCCCGTGATAGAAGGGGCTACAGGAAGGTGAAAAGAATCCTGAAAAAGATGCTGACCTATCCCCATGGACCGGAAACAGCGGCACAGCTCGCTGAAAAATACAGGAAAACATATCCAAGGCGTACCTCACTCCTTGAGGAGCTCAAAGAGTTCTGAAAGCTATTGCTCTTTGGGAAAGGAGGCTGCCTGTCTGGGGTCCCTGCGAATCCGGTCCCCCTTGAGGTGGCAGTGAACACAATTCGAAGGAGCGATAGCGACGCACAAATTGTCGTGAGTCGCTTCCTGCGGGGGTGGTGCGGGCGAAGTGAGAGGGGGGTACCGGTTAGCAGCACTGGTGACTGTAGTCAATTTAAATCCTAATCCCAATATGGCTTTTCTGGAGCTGTATGTCAGACGAACTGTTAACATGCAGCTCCTGGAGAAGGAGCGCGCCAAAGGTGGAGGATGGGTTATCGGGAAAGGGCCGTTGCTCTTTACTGGTTCCGGTTATAGGGGTGGCTGGTGAGGCTGAAAGGGGTGGACAGACTGCTTCAAACCTTTCAACCCAATCCTTATAGCCCATATCTGCCATGAGATTTCCTGCCATCAGATGCCTGTTTTCTACTCTTGCAGTAGGCACCGCTGCGATGATACAATCCCTTATATGACTGATCTATACAGACAGAAAGGGGCAGCATCTATGATATGGCAGAGAGAATCGGAGAAAGCATTTCCGGAAATCCGGGATTTTTACTGGCGCCTCATCGATGACATGGCATCGGTAAATGACCGGATCGGGTGGAAGAAGGGAATCTATCCCAGTGACGATTTTCTTATAGAAAGCCTGAAAAAAGGGGAACTCTACAGTCTGCGGGAGAATGGGGTTATTCTGGGCACAGTTATTTTGAACAGTGATTCCAACGAAGGATATAAAGGGCTCCCCTGGTCCAGAGATTTTGCTTCCCACGATATTCTGGTCCCCCACGGGCTGGCGGTCAGCCCCAGAGTGCAGAACCGGGGCATTGGCAGGCGGCTGGTGGGGCATGTGCTGGACGAAGCCAGGGCAGAAGGTAAAAAGGCTGTTCGGCTGGATATTCTGGGAACCAATAGGCAGGCGGAAGCTCTATACCGGTCAGCGGGCTTTTCCTTTGTGGCGGCCAGAAAGATGTACTATCCCGATACGGGATGGACGGAGTATAAAATGTTTGAGCTGAATCTGTAAAGACCGCAGCTTCAGAAAAATGCTGCCATATGAGCTTGGACATTACACTATCAGGGACCCTGTTGCTATGTAAGGAGGGCTCAGACAGGAGAATGATCTCCTGCCTGGGCCCTCCTTTTATTATTCTCTGTGGACGGAAAACTACTGGAGAAACTTATGGATTTTCTATACCCTTCGGTATCCTATCCGTGGGGTCTCTTTATTTTTTCTATTACCCCTTATTTTAAAATTTTATAATGGCTATATAATGAGCAAAAGAGATTAATAAACAACGTTTGACTCATGAATATAAAGCTGAATTGAGAAAATGAGAGGAGACCTGTCGGCTTTATTGAGAATGATAGACCTGAATAGCAGGAAAGCAGGTCTGAAAACAAAACGAAATGTTAGGAATGTATTATGGTTTCATTATGAACTGAAGAGAGCTATAATTATTAGCAGAAAGGGAGTGTGAGTGCTAAAAGGAACCGGGCCCGGTACATAGTCAAAGAACAGGCACGGCTCCTGCAGAAGGAGGCGCATGTTTTTCTGAGAGATTAGGATACTGACAATCAGTATGAAAGGAGTATCTGTGATCTCGGGAGCCCTGATTCATTCGCAGAGTCAGATTTCATAAGGATTTTTTGCACTACTCTGACAACGATTGAATGAGTGCTTCCCCCGATAAGGAAGTACCGATTTCCCCTAAAATCGTGGAATGAAGCTTTTCCTCCGACACAGAGTCAGGACTATGTCCCGTATGAGTTGGGAAAGCCTGGGTTCATGGACGCAATGAGTAAAGAATGGCCCTTGCTTCCGTAATGGAGGTCTTTATTATGGAATTAACACATGCAGTACAGAAAGCAGCTGTCAGTAAGCTGGTAGACCATATTATTTCGATCAAGGATGAAGAGGAAAGAAGAAAATCCCTGATTCGCCTTTCCTATATGATCCAGAAGGTCTATGGGAATATGTTTGAATCCTCCACCTTTGACAGTGTGAGGGAGCTCCTCATGAACAACCATAAATGGTGGAAATATCTGAACCGGGCACTGGATACCCTGAATCCCCACATCATCAAGACCGCAGTCATGGACCTGGGCTTCGAGGCTGCCTTCTATGGTAATAAGAAACGGTGGGAAAACAGGGAGAAGTATGGTATCAATATTCCCTGGGTCATCCTTTTTGATCCAACCAGTGCCTGTAACTGCCACTGCATCGGATGCTGGGCCGCTGAATACGGCCACACCCTGAACCTGTCCTACGATGTGATGAATAAGATTGTCACCCAGGGTAAAGCACTGGGCATCCATTTCTACATGATGACCGGCGGGGAACCGCTCGTACGAAAAGCGGATATCCTGAAGCTCTGCAAGGCCCATCCGGACTGCGAGTTCCATGCATTTACCAATGGTACTCTCATTGATGACGATTTCTGCAGGAAGGTCTGTGAAGTTGGGAACCTGTCCTTCTCCATCTCCATTGAAGGCTGGAGAGAAGTAAACAACAGCCGCCGTGGTAAGGGCCACTTTGACAAAGTGATGCATGCCATGGACCTGCTCCATAAATATGGTATCGTCTATGGTACATCCATATGCTATACCCGGAAGAACATTGAAACAGTCACCTCCGATGACTTCATTGACATGCTCATCAGTAAGGGCGCCTGGTACACCTGGTACTTCCATTACATGCCTGTGGGTAAGGGTGCATCCCTGGATCTTCTGCCTACCAGGGAGCAGCGGGCCTATATGGTTCACAGGGTTCGTGAAATCCGGGAACTGGAAACGGGCAAACCCTTCATGGCCCTGGACTTCCAGAATGATGGCCAGTACATCGGCGGCTGCATAGCCGGCGGCCGGAACTATTGCCATATCAATCCGAACGGCGATGTGGAGCCCTGTGTATTTATCCATTACTCCAGCGCAAATATCAATAAAGATGATCTTCTTACCTGCCTGTCCCAGCCCCTGTTCAAGGAATACGCCAAAGGGCAGCCATTCAATAAGAACCATCTCCGCCCCTGCCCCATGCTGGAAAATCCGCCTAAACTGGCAGCCATGGTGAAACGGTGCGGCGCCAAATCCACGGATCTCCTGGCTCCGGAGTCAGCCGATGAACTCTGCGATAAGTGCATGCCCTATGCACGGCAGTGGGCTCCTATGGCGGACAAGCTGTGGAAATCCATAAAGAACCGGAAGGTCATGGAAGACCATAAAGCGCCGGAAGAGATGAAGAGGAATATTTCCAAAGGAGCCTGACCGAAACGGAAGGTGGATATTTCCAGGTCCATAGACATCCGCTCCCAGCCGCTGGCGGCCGGGAGTTGGAAGCCCCGCCGGGTACATTCAATGTCAGTAGCAAAATAATTTCACAAAACCATTTACAAAGCCGGTCATCCTGTGCTACAATAGTCTCGCTGGGATGGCCCGGCTTTTTTAAATGCAAAGTTTCGAGAAATCGGTTGACTTGTGCATAGTGCTTATGATATACTAGTTAAGCATGTTAATTGGCCGCGGGCCGAGAAAGATTGAGTGAGGTGTAAAGAATGCGTGAAGGAATTACTCTTGCATGCACAGAATGCAAGCGCCGCAATTATCGTACAAACAAGAATAAGAAGAATACGTCCGAACGTCTTGAAATGATGAAGTACTGCAAATGGTGCCACAAACACACTCTGCACAAAGAAACAAAATAATTTGAGTGATTGAAACTGGGGTGTGAGCATGGCCAAGGCGAAGCGTAAGACTAAGACACAGGTAGCGAAAGCACAGGAAGCTAATGCCTCATGGACCAGGTTTTTCAAAGAAACCAAGATGGAAATGAAGAAGGTCATCTGGCCGGACAAACACCAGATGATTCAGTATACCATTGCCGTCATTGTGTCCGTGATTGTGGTTTCATTCCTGATCGTTGCAGTTGACTTCATATTCGGCGGCCTCTCTAATTTATTAGTACACGTCGTGGGCTGAAAGGAGAAGAGCCATGTCCGATAAAGAAGTCGAAAACAAGAAAGCAGAAGCAGAAAATCAGGGTGAAGTCAGTGCTCCGACCGAAATTGGTGAACCTACCGAAGGCGCCAAGAAAGATATCCGCTGGTACGTAATCCATACCTATTCCGGATATGAAAACAAGGTCAAAGATACGCTGACAAGAAAAGTCCATTCCATGGGAATGGATGATACCATCCGTGAAATTCTGCTCCCACTGGAAGAAGCGGAAGAAGAAAAAGACGGGAAGGTAAAACTTGTCTCCCGTAAAATTTTCCCCGGATACCTTCTCATCAAGATGGAAGTCAATGACAGAAGCTGGTATGTCGTAAGAAACACACCGGGTGTCACAGGCTTTGTAGGAACCACCACAAAGCCGATTCCCCTTTCTGATGAAGAAGCAGAAAGAATCATCAACGGCGGCGTAAAGACCGCCAATGCGGAAACCGATGTAAAACCGGGCGACCGCATCAGGATCACCAAGGGCGTCTTTGAAGACCGCACCGCTGTGGTCCTCGAAGTTTCTGATGATAAGACCAAGATTAAGGCTGACATCAGCAACTTCGGTACAACAACAACGATAGAGCTGGAAGCCGGTTCCTTCGAACCCCTTCCTTAAATAAACTCTTGTGGGACTGCCTTGAACTAGACTCGTCCCACCGTGGGAGGGCCCGTTACAGCCCGAAACAACCACATTCCCAATACGGATAGGAGGTGTAACAACATGGCAAAGAAAATTTCTAAAATCGTAAAACTGCAGGTTCCCGCAGGTAAAGCTACCCCGGCACCGCCAGTAGGCCCGGCCCTTGGCCAGGCAGGCGTAAACATCATGGCCTTCGTTAAAGACTTCAACGATCGCACTGCAAAGCAGGCAGGCCTGATCATCCCTGTAGAAATTACCGTTTTCGAAGATAGGAGCTTTACATTCATTTGTAAGACTCCGCCGGCAGCCGTTCTTCTGAAGAAGGCAGCAGGCATCGAAAAAGCTTCCGGTGAACCCAACAAGAAGAAAGCTGGCAAAGTCACCAAAGCACAGGTCAAGGAAATCGCTGAAACAAAGATGCCTGACCTGAACGCTAACGACGTAGAAGCAGCAATGCGTCTCGTTGAAGGCACAGCCCGTTCTATGGGCATCGAAGTTGTAGACTAAGACTGACCCGTTCGTGGCAGGGTAAATCCCCAATGACCACATAGGAGGAAACAATGGCAAAACTGACAAAGAAACAGAAGGCAGCTGCAGCCATCGTTGACAGTCATAAGCTCTATGACATCGACGAAGCTGTAAAGCTGGTAAAAGAAGCAGCATCCGCAAAATTCGATGAAACCATCGAAGTTGCTTTCAACCTGAATATCAACCCAAAATACGCTGACCAGCAGCTCCGCGGCGCTACCGTTCTTCCGGCAGGCACCGGCAAAACAAAGAAAGTTCTCGTTTTCGCTAAGGACCACAAAGAAGACGAAGCAAAAGCAGCAGGCGCTGATTACGTAGGCGGCAAAGAACTGGCCGACAAGATTATGAAGGGCTGGATGGACTTTGACGTCGTCGTAGCAACACCGGACATGATGGCTGTAGTTGGCCGTCTTGGCCGTATCCTCGGACCGAAAGGCCTCATGCCGAACCCGAAGGTTGGCACCGTAACCATGGACGTTACCAAGGCTGTCAACGAAATCAAAGGCGGCAAGGTTCAGTACCGTACCGATAAAGCAGGCAATGTACAGGTTATCATCGGCAAAGCATCCTTTGACGAAGACAAACTGAAACAGAACCTCCTGGCTATTTATAACACCATTCTGAGAGTCCGTCCGGCTTCCGTAAAAGGTGTTTACATGAAGAGCCTCACCATCAGCTCTACCATGGGCCCTGGCATCCACCTGGACACCACAAAGGTAGCAGCACCGAAAGCCTAATTTACTATTTACACTTAGCTGAAGACCGGCGGTAATTATTTTTAAAGGGCAAAGGCCCGCCTCCCGAGGCTGAGTACTGGAAAGCCAGTACACGACCTCGCAGGTTCTGCGGGGTCGTTTTAGCTAACGTGATAAATACAAATCCATAGCAGAGGAGGTGTACTTATGAGCGAAGAAAAGTATGAAGTAAAGGTTCGTCCTGAAAAGGAAGCTGTCGTTGCAGAAATGAAAGACAGACTGTCCTCCCAGGGCATTGTCCTTGTTACATTCAACAAACTGACAGTAAAAGACGCAACACTGCTGCGTCGTAAATTCCTGGCTCACGGCGTTGAATACAAGGTCATTAAGAATACACTGACCCGTATTGCAGCTGATGAACTCGGCCTGAACGGTCTTGACGATCTGCTCCAGGGACCAAATGGTCTTGCTACCTGCAAAGATGATCCGGTAGCACCGGCAGCAGCACTGAAGGAATTCCTGAAGGAAACCAAGAGCGAAGCCGTTACCGTAAAGTGCGGCGTCCTCGATGGCAAAGTCATCGGCAAAGACGAAGTCAAAGCACTGGCAGACCTGCCATCCAGAGAACAGCTTCTCGGTATGGTCGCTGCAACCCTGCAGGCTCCGATTTCCGGACTTGCACGTGCCCTTAACGGCAACATTACCAAACTCGCATATGCTCTCGAAGCACTGCGTAAACAGAAAGAAACTGCGTAATCGATACGCATAAAATTATTCCATGGAGGAAAAACAAATGACAAACGAAGAAATCCTTGAAGCCATTAGCAATATGTCCGTTCTCGAACTCTCCGAACTGGTTAAAGCCATCGAAGACAAATTCGGTGTTTCCGCTGCAGCTCCTGTAGCAGTAGCAGCAGCTCCGGCAGCTGGCGCAGCTGCAGCAGCTGAAGAAAAGACCGAATTCGACGTAGTTCTGAAAGAAATCGGCGAAAAGAAGATCCAGGTTATCAAAGCCGTTCGTGAAATCACCGGTCTTGGCCTGAAAGACGCTAAAGCTCTCGTTGATGGCGCTCCGAAAGAAGTTAAAACTGGCGTAGCTAAAGCTGAAGCTGAAGAAATGAAGAAGAAGCTGGAAGACGCTGGCGCAACCGTAGAACTGAAATAATTGCGGCTCTTCTAAAAAGCACGATAAAATCGGACTCCGTAGGGGGTCCGATTTTTATTTTCCCTAAAAAAATCCTAAAAACATAAATGGCCATTTCTAAAGACAATGTATGATGGAGATGACGGGATAATTCGTGAAAAAATCCGGTTAAAGCAGTTATAATCTAAGGAGGATCCTGATGATGTTGTACCTTGGAATCCCTGTGCAGTTGGACTCTACCCATGAATCAGCGCTTCCCTGGATAAATACGTGACCTGTTTCTTGTGATGCTGGGAAACTGATGATTTTATATATGAAAGGATATCGACCATGTTTGAACTGACGTTTTTACCGGGCGGTATGCCGCCGGCGGACCCGAAGCGGGCGGGATACCGAAAAACCATTCCCGGCCCCTATCCCTATAAGGCTTTCCAGCCTGTAAACCTGCAGGATGTGACTATTGCCTATACGGCGGAGCTGGCGGCCCTTATCGGCGATGCCCGGGCCGTGCTTTCGGCTCTTGCTGTCCGCTATGATGGCCTTTCGCAGGAAAAGAAAGAAAACTTTGCAAAGGAAATGGTGCAGGCGGAGGCGGCGTCGTCCCTGAAGCTGGCGGGGGCGGAAGACAGCGAAGCTGATGAAGGTTGGCTCAGGCGGGCTCTGCCCTATGGTTTCGATGCATTGAAAGAACTGCCTCTTTCCCGGCGGCTGCTGGAGGAAATTCATGATATGGTTCTCCATGACCGGTCCCATTATCGACAGAACCCCGGTGAGTTCCGGCGTTCCCCGGTCTGGCTGGGAAAAGAGGGGGCCACGCTGACGAAGGGAGCCTCCTTTGTGCCGCCGGCACCGGAAGACATGGCCAATGCCTTTTCTGCCCTGGAGCATTATATGAATGAGGAAGAGGGAACGGAGCCCCTGGTGAAGGCGGCACTGGTACACTACCAGTTTGAGATGATCCATCCTTTTCTGGACGGGAATGGCCGGGTGGGAAGGATTCTGACTCTTCTCTGCCTTAAGGAAGCCGGAATCCTGCCGGCCCCTATCCTGCCTCTGTCGGTACAGCTCCTGAACCGGAGTTACTATTACTTTGCCTATCTCCTGGCCGTTGAAAACAGCGGCGCCTATGAAGTGTGGGTGCGGTATTTCATCGAATGTATTTTGAACGCCGCCCACATGTCGGAGGATATGGTACAGGGCATGTGAAGAAGTGCCTGCGGCGCATCAGCGCTTCTCCGGCATTGAGCTGGTGAACCACTTCGCAGTCAACCATCCGAGACTCCACCACGTCAGGCGAATCCACTCTCCTCTAAAGAGGGAAGGCAGAAGTTATTTTACGGTGAAGTCGCAGGGCCTCAAATCTCAACTATAATTCCATTGTGTTATACTACAGGAAAGTGTAATTCTTTTATTTCTCCGGGAAAGGGGGATTCTATGGAGAAGAATGCCTATTCTGTCACTGAAGTGAACCATTATATCAAGGGCCTGCTGGAATCCAGGCAGGAGCTGCATAACATAGTGATTCTCGGTGAAATTTCTAATTTCAAACGGTACAAGTCCGGCCACTGCTATTTTACCCTGAAAGATGAGAATGCCGCTTTGCGGTGCGTCATGTTTCGGTGGTATGCAGCCAAACTTTCCTTCTTTCCCAAAGACGGTCAGAAGGTCTTTGCCTATGGTACCATTTCCGTCTATGAGAAGGATGGGAATTATCAGTTCCAGGTGCAGGCACTGCGGCCTGAAGGTATTGGCAGTCTCATGCAGGCCTATGAAGAGCTGAAGGAAAAGCTGGAGAAGGAAGGACTTTTTGACAATCAGCGGAAGAAGCCTCTGCCGCTCCTTCCTAAGACCATCGGCGTGGTGACATCTCCTTCCGGCGCGGCGGTGCATGATATCATTACCGTATCCCGGCGGCGGAATCCGGGGGTCCGGATTCTTCTCTATCCCGTGCAGGTGCAGGGGACGGAAGCGGCTCCGGAAATCGTGAAGGCCATTGCTTTCTTTAATAAAACGAATCTGGCAGACCTTCTCATCGTAGGCCGGGGCGGCGGCTCCCTGGAAGACCTTTGGGCCTTCAATGAGGAGCCGGTGGTACGGGCGGTGGCAGCGTCCCATATCCCCATCATCAGTGCCGTGGGCCATGAGACTGATGTGACCCTCTGTGATTTTGCGGCAGACCGTCGGGCAGCGACACCATCCCAGGCAGCGGAAATTGCGGTAATCGACGTAGATGCTTATAAACAGGGAATAGCCTCCTGGATGGATAAGGCGGAAACCATTCTTATGAACCGTATTTCCGAGAGCATGCAGACCCTGGATAGTCTCGTCCAGGAATCGAGCCATGCCATGGAGACCATTGTGGATGGGAAGAAGCATCTCTTCATGCTTTCTGCCCAGAAGCTGGAGGCCCTGAATCCACTCTCTGTCATTGCCCGGGGGTATACGATTACCTCGAAGGGCGATGGCGTACCCCTTATGAAAGCAGGAGACGCAGCGAAGGGGGATCGGATTTCGACCATTCTCTCTGACGGAGTTATTGAATCTGTCGTATCGAATATTCAAAAGAAGGATGTGTAACCATGGATACAGAAAATATTTCATTTGAACAGGCTCTGGCGGAACTTCAGAAACAGATTGGCCTTCTGGAAAAGGGAAACCTCCCGCTGGATGAAGCACTGAAAATCTACAGCCGCGCCATGGAAATCAGCCGTATTTGCAATAAGAAGCTGGACATGGCCCAGGCAGAGGTCAAGAAAATCGTGGCCGACGAAGACGGGGAAGGGTACAAACTGGAAAATTTCGAGGCCTGAGAAAGGGGCTTCCGATTTACATTCCTGTAGTTGGAGTTACGCCGCTGGGGCCGATGGCTGTCCTATCTGAATGATTCTGTCCATAGACAGATACGTTTTTCCAACGGGCAGTCTGTAAGACGCAGAATAAAAAGCGATGAACCATTGTATAGCTCATGGTTCATCGTTTTTTTATCTTTCTCGGTCCGCTGTATACAAGAGGTCCATCGTTTCTTTGTCATCCTCCTGGGGGACCTTTTTCTTTTCCAGATCCGCCACTTTCCGCCGGTCCTTTTCAGCGAGATCATGTTTTCCTGTCTCTTCCAGAAGCTTTGCCCTGTATTGGAGCCCCCTGATGTTCTGGGGCTGCCGTTTCAGGAATTCATTCATGTCGGATATGGCCATGTCCGGGTGGCCCATCTTTTCATAGACACAGGCCCGACTCCGGTAGGTTTCCGGATATGCGGGGTATTGCCGGATGCCATCGGTAAGAATCGTGATGGCCCTTTCATAGTCCCCCTTGAGAGCATATAGGGAGCCCATAGTATTCAGTATGCGATTTTTGGGGCGGCCATTGGGGAGGAGGCTTGCCGGAACCAGCAGGGAAAGGGCCCTGTCGTATTCCTTCATACGGCCCAGGGCAACGGATGAGAGAAGAAGCGCCGTCTGGTCCTGGGGGACCTGCTCTTCGGCCGCTTTGAAATCTGCCAGTGCTTTCTCAGGGTCTCCAATTTTCAGGTAGCATAGGCCCCGTTCCAGATGGATGTCCGGTATATCCAGACCCAGATCGATGGCTGCGTTGAAATCGGAAATAGCTTCCTCGTATTTTCCCATGATTTCCAGGGCGTAGGCACGGTCCTGGTAGAAAAGGAAACTCTTTGGATTCTTCTCAATAAATGCAGTATCCAGTCTGGCGAGAGCAGGATAGTCTTTCCTTTTCCTGTAGAAATGGGACAACTGGAGATAGGTGAGTGGACTGTCGGATCCCAGGGAGACAGCTTTTTCCAATGTTTCCTGTGCACTTCGGGGCTGCTTCATGCCATCGTAGGCCATGCCCAATGTATCCCAGATGATGGGAGCGTTTGGCTTGATTTCTGCAGCCTTTTTCAGGTAAGGTATGGCTTTCTCATACTGTTTACATTTGTATAGGGATTGGCCGGCCATGGAATTGGGATAGAACTGGTCCGGTTCCTCTTTTTGGAGACGAAGAAAATCGTCTGCTGCCTGCTCATATTTTCCCATAGAAAACAAGGTGGTGCCCCGGACTCCGTAGAGCAGGGAAAGATCCTTTCTCTCCGGAGAACCGGCAAGAAAAGCATCATAGTCGTCAAAGGCTTCTTTATATTTTTTTAATCGCCCATAGGCCGAGCCCCGGAGAACATAGGCCTTGCCATAGGAAGGGTCCAGGGAAATGGATTTGGATAGCTTCTCGATGGCCTTCTCCTCGTTCCCCTTGGTAAGATACATGGCTCCCCAGGGAACAAGGACCTTCGGTTTATTATCCGAAGTTTCCAGAGCCATTGTGTAGTACTTTTCTGCTATATCCTGCCTGTTGAAATAGGGATTGCTGTAGAGGTTTCCAAGGGCATACAGGATTTTCCAGTTCTTTGGAGACAGGCGAAGCCCTTCTTCCAGGGCCATCCGGGCTTCTTCGTATCGATGCATTTTTTTCTGTACAAAACCGATCTGACAATAGAGGTCTCCTTTCTTCCCTGCCGGAGCCAGGGAGAGGGCAGACCGATAAATAGAAAGAGCCTTTTCATAGTCTTTCCGATCAGAGCAGTCTTTTCCTTTTTTTACCAGTTCGTCAAAAACAGGGCTCCCATCAGATAGAATATTTATGGCAGATGCATTTTGCGATAATGAAGGCACAGCACTGGCAGGCATTGCTTTGTCTGTTCCTTCAGCGGTCGTACCCAGCCATGCGGTCATTGCCATAGTCAGTGTGATGAGCGTTATTCTGTTCATGGTGTCCTCCGTTGCAGAAATGAAAATACGATTCTGCTTTCATTGTATCATGGCAGACCTGGTTAATTGATTAAATTGGGGCGTGACGAGCTGTTGAAGAGGTGCTGATGGATAGAGTCATTCGTGCGGGGATTCTGGCTGCTAGCCTCTAGCTTCTAGGAAAGCTGGTCAGCCTACGGCACGAATGACTGACGGAAATATAG